>CAMARB010000006.1 GCA_945860355.1 Chthoniobacter flavus
AGCGAGGGCAAGCAGCAGAGGAGCATACTTCTGAACGAGGGATTGATTCATAGGATGTTTGATCTTTGTGCAGCGGGTGCTGCGGCAAGGACCCTGAAACACGGCTCCCAAGCCCATCAAGCCCCATTGCCGCCCCCGACCCCCCGCTCCGCCACATAGAGGGAAACGATCCCGCCGGTGAGGGCTTCACAGCGGGCAAGAGACGCCCCCGCGGCCCGGAGAAGAGCGCACATGGCTTCCCCGCACGGGAACGCCTCGATGGAGTCCCCCAGATAATCGTAAGCGTCTTTCTGGCCTGTCAGCCAGGCCGCCACGCGAGGCAGCACATGGTGCAGATAGGGACGATAAATCCAGCGCAGCGGCGGAGGGGGCACGGAAAAATCCAGCACCAGCAGATGTCCACCGGGCTTTAGCACGCGAAACATCTCTCGCAGAGCGCCCTCCCAGGAAGCCATGTTGCGCAGCCCAAATGCAACGGTGACTACGTCAAACGCCGAGTCCGCGAAGGGCAAGGCCATGGCATCGGCCACCACCAAACTTCCCAACCCCTTGCGCTGAGCGACCTCCAGCATCGGCTGACAGAAATCCGCTCCGACAACGAGGCTCTCCGGGCAGGCCTTCCGCAAAGTCAGAGCCAGGTCTCCGCTGCCCGTGGCGAGATCCAGGATGCGGGGCGGATTCCACCGGCGCACGCACTGCGCGACGCGCCGGCGCCAAATGAAGTCCAAGCCGCCGCTCAGCAAATGATTTGCGACATCATAACGCTGTGCGATGGAAGCGAACATCGCCTGGATGGCGGGGCCTTTTTCGTGGGTGATCATAGGGCGGGAACGCCCTAATTTTCTCGTCAGAGCGGCCCCGGAAAGGCATATCAGGCGGCCCCCCCGTGTCGATGGTTCCGTGCCAGACAAGACACCGAACCGGCCGGGCGTTCTCACCTCCATGTTCAAACCCCTCCTGAGCAAAGCAAAAGTGCTGATCGTCGACGACGAACAGTCGAACGTGCGGCTGCTGGAACGGATTTTGGAGATGTTCGGAGGCACGCACGTGCGCAGCACGACCGACTCCCGGGATGCGCTCCCCCTCTACCTCGAGTTCGAACCCGATCTCGTCCTGCTCGACCTTCATATGCCCCACCTCGACGGGTTTGAAGTCATCGAGCAGCTCAAGACGGCCTCCGCCCCTGACGAATACCGCCCGATTCTCGTGCTCACCGCGGATATCACGATGGAAACCAAACGGCGCGCACTGGCCAGCGGCGCCAAGGATTTCGTGACCAAACCCCTGGACCACTTCGAGGTGATCCTGAGGATGAAGAACTTGATTGAGAACCGGTTTCTTCACCTCGAGCTCCAGAAGCAGAACGCGCAGCTTGAGCAACAGGTTCATGAGCGAACCGCGCAGCTCGAAGCGGCTCTCGGGGAACTCCGCGCCACCCAGGAACACATTGTCCGCCAGGAGCGACTCAGCGCACTGGGCATGATGGCCGGCGGGATTGCCCACGACTTCAACAACGCGCTGACGATGATGCTCGGATACAGCGAGCTGCTCCTTCCTGTGCTTCAGTCCAAGGCGCCCGGACGCGAACTCGAGTATCTGCGCCACGTCATTCACGCCGCCCAGGACGCCACCCAGATCGTGCGTCGGTTGAGGGATTTTTACCGCCCCGCCAGCGGGCATGAAATCCGGGTCCCGCTCAACCTCAACGAACTGGTCCAGCAAGCGGTGTCCCTCACCGCCCCGAAATGGAAAGGCAAATGCCAGGCCGAGGGCATTCAGATCACGGTGCACACGGAATTGGGGGACGTCCCGGAGATCACCGGAAACGCCGCCGAACTTCGGGAGGTTCTCACCAACCTGATTTTTAATGCGGTCGACGCAATGCCCACCGGAGGCGCCATCGTGGTCCGCACCAGCCGGGACGGAGACGGGGCGCTCCTGGGCGTCTCAGACACGGGTATCGGGATGACAGAAGAGGAGCGGGAACGCTGCTTGGAACCCTTTTTCACCACGAAAGGCGAACACGGGACAGGGCTCGGGTTGTCTGTGGTTTACGGGATCATTCAGCGCCACGGGGGCTCGATCCAGATCGCAAGCGAGAAAGGGCGAGGCACCACCTTTTCGATTCTGCTTCCTTGCTCAACACCCTGCGCCGCCCCAGCCCAGGAGGAAGAACCCGGGGCCGATGCAGCCTCCCACAAAAGCCTGCGAATTCTCGTGGCCGACGACGAGGAAATCATCTGCGAGCTCATCACAGAATACCTCAAGGCCGATGGCCATCAGGTCGAGACGGCCTTCAATGGAATCGACGCCCTGGATCGATTCAAGGGCGCGACGTTCGACTTGGTGATCACGGACCAATCGATGCCGAAGATGAACGGGGAGCAGCTGGCCCGCGCGATTGCCGAAACGAAAGCCAAAGTTCCCGTGATTCTCCTCACCGGCTTTGGGGAAGAGATGCAGGCCGTGGGAAATCAGCCCGAGCCCATCGACCTGATCGTGAGCAAACCCGTGAGCGCATCGGAACTGCGCTGGGCAATCCACCAAGTCACCGGCTGCGAGCCGACTGACGAATAGAAGAGGTTCTATCCCCGCCGGAACGAGCCGCGGAGACTCCCCACGCTTGGCGGCAACCCGTGGCCGCGTTGGCCCACATCATTGAAATCATTGGGCTGAAAGCCTGCGGGGTAACCGTCTGAGATTCCAATCCCCGCCCCATTCTTCACCCTCCGAAGCGGAGGAGAAGAGTCTGTCGAAAAGTGCTCGCGAGAGGACTCGAACCTCCACGGGTCGCCCCATACGGTCCTGAGCCGTACGCGTCTGCCAATTCCGCCACGCGAGCAAATTGATCGACTGACTGTTCCCTTGCGGGGCCGAAACGTGTCGCAGAGTCGGCCCCAAATTGCAAAGGGAATTTCACCCAAAACTGCATCCTCCGTTGGATAGCGCGTTTCGGGGAAGAAACCGCCGCCCTAGCTGATGCGCATCGGCATCAGCACGTAAAGAAACGGACTCTGGATCTTGATGACGCCCGGGCTCATCTCGTCGATCAGATCGAGGTAAATCTCCTCGTTGGAAAGGTTCCGCAAAGGCGCCATGAGGAACTCCGGGTTGAACGCGATGGAGAACTCCTTGCCCTTGTATGAAACGGGCAGGGACTCGTGCGCCTCGCCGATGTCGGGCGTGTTGGCGGCAATCTCGATGTTGTTCTTGGTGAACACGAGTTTGACGGAGTTCGACTTCTCGCTCGCCAGCAGGGAAACCCGGTGGACGGCGTCGCGGAACTGTTCCCGCTCCAGGGTGACCCGCTCCTTGGCTTCCGCGG
The DNA here is from genome assembly GCA_945860355.1 of Chthoniobacter flavus. Lineage (GTDB taxonomy): Bacteria > Verrucomicrobiota > Verrucomicrobiia > Chthoniobacterales > Chthoniobacteraceae > CAIURC01. The sequence continues at coordinate 3,326 of CAMARB010000006.1, forward strand.
GAATGACCTGCCTGTAGTTGGGGTAGTTCCCCTCGATGAGCTTGGAAACGAGCAGGGTGCCGTCCATCTCGAAGGCGATCTGATTTTCGCCGACAGTCATGCGCAACTCGCCCTCGTCTCCCAGCAAACGCTGAAGTTCGGTGACGCACTTGGTGGGCACAATCATCTCCACTTCCTGGCTGCGGGGAAACTCCAGTTCGATGTCCACCAGGGCCAAGCGCCGGCCATCGGTGGCGACCATCGTGAGTTTGTTCTCCTTGAACGAAAAAAGGATGCCGTTGAGCACGTAACGTGTCTCGTCGGTGGAGATGGCGTAGGAGGTCTTTTTCAGAGCGTCCCGCAATTCCTTCTGCGCGATCTTGAACTCCTTCGCGTTCTCGAACTTCGGCAGGGGCGGGAACTCTTCCTCGGGAAGCCCATTGATCTTGAAGAAACTCTGCCCGCACCGGATCGCGGCCACGTTTTTGGAGTCGACTTCGATCTGGATTTCGCTGGCCGGGAGTTCGCGCACGATCGTGGCCAGACGCCGCGCGGGCAGCGTGGTGGCGCCGGGTTTCTCCACCTGGGCGTCGATCGCGCCGCACACGCCGACGTCGAGATCCGTCGTGGTCAACCGCACCTGACCGTCTGCCGCGTGCAACAGCACGTTGGACAGAATCGGCAGCGTGGTGCGCGAACTGACGACGTTTTGAACGGTCTGCAAACCTTCGAGGAGCTTCTCCTTGCTGACGCTAAATTTCATAGGGGCAAAATGATGGGGTTAGATGAATGAATGAATCCTCAGACGCAAACACTTTTACCGCTGAAGCGTCTCCCGGGCGCTCGGAGACCCGCAGGAACCCATCCTCCGCGTCCGCATGGAACGGCAGGAAAACGTCTTGGGCGCCGGAGTTCAACGGTGCAGCTGGCTGTCGAGAAAAGACACCACTTGGCGGACCTTCTCTTCTCCCAGCATTTTACTCTTCACCAGGCGGTGGGCGTGCAGCACGGTGCCGTGATCGCGCCCGCCAAAGGCGTCTCCGATCTCGGCCAGCGAGGACTTGGTGAGCTCCCGAGCCAGATACATGGCCACCTGCCGAGGGAATGCGATGTTTTGGGGACGCCGCTTGCTGGTCATATCCGCGAGGCGCACGTCGAAATGCTCGGCCACACGCCGCTGGATCTGGTCGATCGTGATGGCCCGGCGGGCCTCCTCCTGGAGGATGTCCTTGAGGAGCTGCTCGATTTTGTCGGTCTCCGGGGCGTGTCCGGTCAAGGAGGCAAAAGACGCCACCCGCATGAGAGCGCCTTCGAGTCGGCGCACGTTGGTGCGGATGCGCTCGGCCAGAAATTCGAGGATGGCGTTGTCGAGCTTCACCTCCAGCGTTTGCGCTTTCTTGCGCAAGATCGCGAGCCGCGTCTCGATGTCCGGAGGCTGCAGCTCCGCGGTCAACCCCCACTCAAACCGGGAGACGAGGCGGTGCTCGAGATTGGCGATCTCCGAGGGCGGCCGATCGCTGGAGAGCACGATCTGTTTGTGGCCGTCAAAGAGCGCGTTGAAGGTGTGGAAGAACTCCTCCTGGGAGCGCTCTTTGCCGGCCAGAAACTGGATGTCGTCGATGAGCAACACGTCGGCCTGGCGGTACCGCTTGCGGAATTTGACCAGGGACCCGCTTTGGATGCCGTCGATGAACTCGTTGGTGAAGCGCTCGCTGGTGACGTAGAACACTTTGCCGCCTTTTTTTCGACCCGCGATTTGATGGCCGATGGCGTGCATCAGATGGGTTTTTCCCAAACCCACCCCGCCGTAGATGAACAGAGGGTTGTAGGTTTTTCCCGGCGCATTGGCCACGGCGGAACACGCCGCGTGCGCGTATTGATTATTGGTCCCCACGACAAACGACTCAAACGTGTTGCGCGGGTTCATCCCGTTGACGGCGGACACCGCCGCGAGATCCTCCTCCGGCTCCGGCGGAGGCGCCACGACCCGAGGCTTGGCGACCTCGGCCGACTGCGGGTTTTCCGATTCACCGCCAAAAGTAAAACGCACCGTGCGCGGGCTCCCAAAGACCAGCATGGTCGCGGAACGCAGCAGGCCCATGTAGTTGCTCTCAATCCAGAGCTGATAGATGTTGTTGGGCACCTGGAGGGTGATCTGGGCGGCATCGAGCTCCACGAGAGAGATCTCCTTGAACCAGCGCTCGAAGGTGTCGACGCTGACCTCCGCCTTCAACGCCGCGGCAATCTGCTGCCAAGTCTGTGCGAATTCGTCCACGTTGGGTAAATTATCCACAGTCAATTCAAGCGCGACGCGCCTCCAAAGCTTCCGGAGCGCCCTGTCTCCCAGCGGAATTCCACAGCCCCCTCAGGCATTTCCCCCAGGGCGAAGGAATCCGCAAAGTCATTCGCAAAACCCTCAGCGCGAATAGTTTGAAAGGAAGAAACCCGAGCCGAGGGGCTCCCGAAAAAGGGTTCCCCGCAACGCTGACCGGAAGGCGAACGGCGAACCGGCGCGGAGAACCGAGGGGGATGTTTTTGGAGCTTCTTCACAAGTTATTCACAGGCGGCACGCAGGCCCCCCGCCAGAGCGGCGAGAGACTAATTTCCCGCCACAAGCCCGCCAAGAAAATATCCCGGGCTGGCCACAAGTTTATTTCCAACCGCGACCCGGTTTCAAATTGACCTCAGGTCTCGCGGCCGTGAGACCCTCAACCCATCAGGCGGCGCCGCCAGCGACATGACGCCGCGCCAACTCCCGCTGTTCGGGCGGCGTGGAGAAACACACCGCGATGAGGAAGGTAAGGCCGGTTCCAAACAAGATGCGCCACGGGAACTCGATCACCGGCAGCCAATCCGGCTTCCAGAGAACCGAAGGCGCCGCTCCGGCACGGGAAAAAAACAAAGCCCAAAGGTCATTGTGCAAACCGCTGAGAACGGCGACGAACAGGAACCCCGACAACATGGCCCAAAGGTTTCCCCGATTGCTGCCGCGAGTCTTGGTCAACATCCCCACCAGAAACACGCCCAGCAAGGACCCGTAGGTGTATCCGAAGATTCCCAGAACGATGGGGATCACCCGCGAGTGCAGCACAATCACGGCATACGCCGTCAGCGATCCGATGACGACGAGCAGGACCGAAAACACCACGGTGCTCCAGCGGGCCGCGCGCACCACCTCGCTCGGCGTGGCCTGCGGTCGGATGTAGGGCTGATACCAGTCGGCGGTGAAACTCGTCGCCAAGGCGTTGAGCGCCGTGCTCAAGGAACCCATGGCGGTTGCAAAAATTCCGGCCACCAGCAGGCCCCGAATCCCGACAGGCATTTGGTCGAGAATGAAATGTGCGAAGGGATGCTGTTTCCCCGGCTCCTGATAGAACACCCACAGGAGAATCCCCACCAACAGGAAGCAGAGAACGATCGGCAAATCAGCCAAGCCCGAGAGGATGAGCGCCACGCGGCTGCGCACATGGTCTTTCGCCGTTAACATGCGCTGGACCATGTCCTGGTCGGTCCCGTGCGTAGCCATCGTCAGGAAGGTCGACCCGAGCAAAGCCGCCCAGAGCGTGTATTCGGACTCGAGGATGCCGCGCACGTTGCCCCAGAACCCGGCCCCGGGCACATGGCCGCTATCGAAAAAGCTCAGGTCTTTGGGGCCTGTCAGCACCTGCTGCGCGCCCGCCCAGCCTCCCGGAATCTTTTCGAGCAGAATAAAAAGCGCCAAACCCAGCGCCCCGAACATGATGGTGGCTTGGATGACATCCGTCCAAACCACCGCTTTGATGCCGCCCAAGGTGGTGTAAACGGCCGTGACCACGGTGAGGAGCAGGAGCGCCCCGACGTAGATAACCACCTCGCGCTCCGGCGTCAGCTCGGCGCCCGTGATTTTCTCGTATCCGAGCACCAGCACGACGGCGGCCACGTAAAGCCGAGTGCCGCTGGCCAGGGCCCGCGTGACAAGGAAAACCGCGGAAGCCGCGTTTCTGGTGGCGGTCCCAAACCGCACCCGAAGGAAGTCGTAGATGGAGACGACGCGGTAGTCGTAATAGGGTTTGATGAAGAGAAAGGCGATGACCACCCGGGCGAGAATCGTGCCCAAAGCGAGCTGGGCGTAGGTGAAGTTGCGCAGGGCGTAGCCTTCGCCCGGGGCGCCCAGAAAAGTGGCCGCGCTGATTTCCGCGGCCAAGATCGAAGCCAACACGGCCCACCACGGAATGTTGCGATCCCCAATGGCGAACCCCTCCATGGATTGATCGCCCCGGCCTTTGTAGAGGCCAATGGCGATGACGACCACGAAGTAGATCAGGATCACGAGGCCGTCGATGAGGTAGGCGGAATTCATGGCGGTAAAAAGTCGGTCTCTCAAATCAAGTCCGGGCCGGCGCCGGCATACCAGCCGACGAACAGGCACCAAACCCGCAGTCCGTCAGATCAAAGCATGGCCCGCCCAAAGTCCAGCGACGCTTTGCGCCGCTCCGCCCGGCGAGTGGGGGCGAAACGATCCCTGCCCGGCGCCGAAACGCCGAGGCAGGCCGTTAAGCCCTTGGCGCCTCGAGCGAGGCGGTCGGCACGGTCGCCTTCATCACGACCTTGGATTTCCGGCCACTGGCCTCCCATTTCCGGGCCCGCTCAGCGGGCAAAGTTTCCGGAGGCACCTCCGAGTAGCCCCCCTTCTGCTGGAAATAATGATAGGTCTGAGTGGAGAGAGCGAAGATGTGCTTCATGCCTTTCTCGGCGGCGAGCTGCTCGGCAAACGCCATGAGTTTGCGGCCGTATCCCTGGCCCTCCTGGCCCTTGTGCACGTAAAGGCAGGCCAACTCCGCCTTGCTCTCCTCGGGATACAAATGCAACGCCACGCAACCCACGAGGCTGCGATCGATTTCCAGCACCCAGTAATCCCCCAGAAACGCGAGGATGTCGGCCCGCGTGCGCCGGACCAGCTCCTCGTTGTGGACGGACTGACGGATGAGCGCCATGACCGCGCGCACGTCCTTTTTGAAGATCCGCCGGATCTGCTGGTATTCATTCGAGTAAACCATCGTGCCGATGCCCTCGTGGCTGAAGACCTCGCTCAGCAGCGCCTCATCGAGATTGCCGTTGAGCAAATGCACCCTGGGCACACCCTGCCGGCACGCCCGCGCCGCATGATCGAGCTTGGAGTAGAGACGGGGCTCCACCAAAGCGCGCCTCTTTTTCATGAGATCCTCGGTCTCGGCGATCGAGATTTGCCGCACCACCTCGCCGTTGATCAACAGGCCTTCGGACGAGAGAAAGAGGATCTTCATCGCCTGCATGGCCTCGGCCACTTCCAGGGCGATTCCGTCCGAGTTGACTCGGAACGTGCGGCCCTCCCCGTCGAAACCCACCGGCGGAATGACCGGGATAATGCCCTCGTTGAGAAAGAGGTGCAGAGACTTGGTGTCCACGCGTTCCACCCGGCCGGTGTTGAGATAATCCACGCCCCCGAGAATACCCGCCGGGTGCGCAATGATGGCGTTGGCATACGCGGCGCGCAGATCCACCGAGGTGAGCCCCTGCATGATCTCGTTCATCACGCCCGTGGCCGCCTCGATGCTCAGCTTGAGCGTGGCGTCATCGGTCAAACCCGTGCCGTCCGCGTTTGAAATCGCAATCCCACGCTCCGCGGCCAGCTGCTCGATCTGCTGCCCCGCTCCGTGCACCAGGATCACCTTAATGCTCAGGGACCGCAGCACCGCCAAATCCAGAAGGATGTTCGCGAAATTTGGGGAACTGACGATCTCCCCATCCAGCGCCACCACAAAGATGCGGTCCCGAAAGCGGGGGACGTATTGGAGAATACCGCGCAGGTCAGAAACTTTCATCGATCCGCCGGATTTAAGGGGATCGCCGGGCGGAGCAAAGCGTAAAAACCCCCGTTTGCGCACTCGGGCGCACAACGAGGCATCCGCGGTGTTCTCCGCAAACGCATCTTCCTTGAGACGGAGCACAAACCGTAAGAGCCTCCACACCCGAGTCCCACCCGAGTCCCCCGCGATCCACCCGCCACAAATGACGTTCTCCCCGCCCTCAAGCCGAATCTTGGTAGCCGAGGATCACCAAGTCTCCCGGCACCTCCTGGAACGCAATTTGGCAAACTGGGGATTTGAGGTGGTGACCGCCGAGAACGGCCTGCAAGCGGCAGCGGCCCTTGAGCGGGAGGATGCGCCGCCGATCGCGATCATCGACTGGATGATGCCCAAACTCGACGGGCTGGAGGTTTGTGCGCGGGTCAGACGCAATGCGCAGCGCCCCTACATCTACCTGATCCTGCTCACCGCGAAGGCGCAGAGGGACGAGATCGCGCGGGGTCTGGAGGCGGGGGCGGACGATTACGTGGTGAAACCGTTTGATCCCGACGAGCTCCGGGCCCGGATCAAAGTGGGGCAACGCGTGGTGGGACTGGAGCGGGCTCTGGCAAAAAGAGTGGCGGACCTGGAGCGCGCCCTTGAAGACGTCAAAACCCTCAAAAAGCTCCTGCCCATTTGTATGTACTGCAAACGGATCCGGGACGACCGGGATTACTGGCATCAGATTGAAGAATACATCCACGCTGAAACCGGCTCGGATTTTTCCCACGGCATCTGCCCCCACTGCATGTCCGAGATCCGCAAAGGGCACAACCCGCTCAGCCCTCAGCGCGAACCGACGGGCGCGGCGTCCTGAAACTCTTTCTCCAAGGTGTCGAGATAACGGCTGATGGGGTCGTTTTTCTTGCGCTCGGCCTCCTCGCGGTCCAGATCCCGCGCGGTTTTGAGGTAACTGTCAAAAGCGCCGCTATACGTCCGCACCTGGGTAGCCTCGTACCAGTTCATGTAATCGGTGATATCGTTGCCTCGCTGCACCAGCGCTCGAAGGTGCCCTTCCAGCCCTGCAATCCGCGCGGACATCCCCTTGGTTTTGCCTTTGGTTAAATCCGCGAGGACTTTCTCATACTCGACGATGATCGCCACAAACAGCGGGCTCGCCCGGCCCCGAAGAGCGGCCAAAGCCAGGTGGGCATTTCCCAGCGTGGTCTTACACGCCGGATGCGAGACAAACTCCTCAAACCGCCGCAGCGGGAAGGATTTTTTCTCCCCGATTTTGCCCCCGACAAACTCGAAGATCAGGAGCGACTCCAGGGCGGCAAACGTGGCCTCCCCAGTCATGGCCTGAATCCGCTCCGTCGAAGCCAAGCCCTGAATCGCGAGGGTCCACCACTTTTGAACCGCCCCAGGGGACGCCCCCAGTCCGGGAAAATCTTTGAGGAGCGCGACAATCGGGTCGCCCCCGTTTTTGGGCCAATGGCGGATCATCTGGCCCAACCTCGATTTGCCATCGGGTTGCTGCCAGAGCATCTGCAAAAGAGCGAGGCTGAGGGCCTCATCAAACCGCTGCCCCGCCGGTCCGGGTGTGTCGGGATTGAACTTGAGGAAATCTTCGACAGCCGGGATTCGGTTCACTTCAAGGAGCCCTTTAAAGAAATCCGGCTCTGGCCCAAACTCCCGCTCTCGGATTGCTTGGGTGATTCCCGCCGCGACCCACCACGGGGCGTCCAGGTAACGCTCTCCCTCCCCGAGCTCCGGACGCCCTCGGTACATGATCTCCAAAAGAACAGCCTTTGCGATGTGCTTGCGGAAGTTCAAACCCACTGGGTCATCCCCAATCTGGACGCGCATCTGAATGACCAAGCCATCGGGCGTCGAAAAAAGCCGGAGATCCACCGGGCCCCACTCGCGCGCCTGGGAGAGGGAGATCGCGATGGGAAACTTCCACTGGTCGGACTCCCCCAGCGCATCCAGCACCGCCTGCTTGACCTGCTCGGCGCGTTCCGTGACGGCGGAACGCGCCTGGGGCGTTAGACCGTAAACGATGAACTGACGGCTCTTGCTGGTGCTTTGCGCACGCAAATCCACCTTTTCCGCCCCCTTCAAATCCACTCCGAGGATCCACAGAAGGAAAAGCAAGAGAGGCCAGCGCATTATCGCCCCCGGGTTACCAAAAGAATCCGGCCTTTCTCCACCGTCACCGCCTGCATTTTGCTCATGAAATCCCGCTCACGGCTGAGCGCTTGCGAGAGCCCCTTGAACGCGAATTCAGCGCCCTGGAGCAAACGGGGATGAATGGACACCCTCCCGACGCTGGCGCTGATCGGGGTTGCCATAAAACGCCCGTCCCGGGTTTCGAGGAAGTAGGTGATACTGTAGTAGACAGGCCGGCCCCAGAACGACTGTTCAACCCCCAACCGGCAAGTGCCCGGTTCAAAGTTCACAAACGCCCGGCTGAAGGCCACCCCGCTGATAAAGCCGGGGGCTATCTTTGTTTTGAGGGTCCTCAGGTAGGTGTTCGCATCCTGCTCGGTCACCACGAGCTGCTTGGCCACCGGGGAAGACTGGATAGCCGCGATCTCCGTCGCCAACATCCGCGAACTCAACTCCGCATTGGCCGCCGGCACGCCCTGCGGGGGACGAGAGATCTGCACCAAAAGCGCCACCAAGGCCGCCCAAACGCAGACTTGGAACGCCGTTTTGGGAACCTTCATCCAGGCCCCACCGCCCGGGTTCGTCCTCTTTTTAAACTCCCGCCGGGTGCGCGCCATCGACTCGCGGACCTTGGCTTCCTCCGCGCGCGGCAGGACGCTGCGATCGAGTTTCGCGCCGCAGTTGCGGCAGTAAACCCGCTCGGATTCATTCACAAATGAACAAGCCGAGCAGGTCAGCGTGAGGGCGTCAGGCATCTTGCGGAGTGTTAATCCTTCTTGGGAGACTTCGGCTTGGATGCCTCCGACTTCGCGCCGTCGGATTTCGCCGAGCTCCCGGCCGAACCGGACCCGTCGGTTTTGGCGGCTGCCTTGTATCCTTCGCTACGGTAATCGGTGATGTAAAAACCGGACCCCTTGAAGATCAACCCGGCCCCGGTGCCCAACTGACGTTGGACCGCCCCCTTACCCCAAGTTTTCTGACGACAATGATCCTTGGGACAGACGGTCAGCGCGTCGTCTTTCATGGACTGAAAGACTTCGAAGTCCTTCTTACACTTGGTGCAGTGATACTCGTACGTGGGCATGATGGCGGGTGAAATGCGAAAACCGCGTTCTCTCTAGCAGACCTTCCGATTGGCCGCAACGAGCAGTCCCGGCGAGTGGCGCTCCTCCTAGGCGGCAGAACTCTGCGCCTCGGGCTTCTCGGCGGCTGCCCGGCGGCGTCCGCCTTTGCCGGTCCACCACAGCACCACCGGCGCCGCGATGAACACCGAGGAGTAGGTTCCGACAAGCACTCCGACAAAAATCGCGAACGCAAAGTCGTTGAGCACGGGCCCCCCGAAGAGATACAGGCCCGCCGTGGTCAACAGGGTGACGCCCCCCGTGAGAATCGTGCGGCTCAGAGTCTCGTTGACGCTCAGGTTCATCACCTCTTCAAGGCTACCTTTGCGCCCGCTGCTCAGGCTTTCGCGAATCCGGTCGAAAACCACGATGGTGTCGTTGACGGAGTATCCGGCGATGGTCAGCACCGCCCCGACGATGATGAGAGAGAGTTCGCGGTCGAAAAGCGCGAAAGCGCCAATGGTGATAACCACATCGTGGATCAGCGCAACCAGGGCTCCCAGCGCGTAGGAGAACTCAAACCGCAGGGTCACGTAGACCAGGATCCCCAACATCCCCAGCCCCAACGCGATCGCTGAATTGCGCGCCAGTTCCCCGCCCACCAAACTCCCCACGTGCTCGGACTGCTCCAGCCGAAACTCCGCCTCGGGCATGCTCGAGAGGAGGTGCTTGCTGATCTGGTCGCTGGTGTTTTGCGGGCTGCGAATGGTCGTGAAGACCTTGTTAGCCGAGGTCTCCGTCTGCACCACAAAGTCGCCGATCTTCTCTGGCATCGCCGCGATGCTCGCGCGCACCTCGGCGTCCGTGGGTCGCTGTTTCTGGGCTTCGAGCACGAGACGGTCGCCGCCCCGAAAGTCCACCCCGAAGTTTTTCTCACCGCGCAGGCCAAAAACCGCGAACGATCCGAGGATCAGGACGAGGGAAAGCGCGACGGCCGAGCGGCGTTTTCCGAGGAAATCGAACGACGTCGCATGGATCAAGTTGCTCATCCGGATGCGCTTGAGCCACCCCAGCTCCATGGACCAGACGAACAGGTTGCGGGTGACAATCAGGGCCGTGAAGAGCGAGGCAATGATGCCCATCGTGAGGGTCACTGCGAAACCTTTGACGGGACCGGTGGCTTTCCAGAAGAGGATAATCGCCGTGATGAGCGTGGTGACGTTGGAGTCAAAAATCGCGGTGAACGCCTTGTCAAAAGCGGCGGATACAGCGGCCCGGTTGGATTTGCCCTCCGCCAACTCCTCCCTAAGGCGCTCGTAGATGAGCACGTTGGCGTCCACCGCCATGCCGAGGGTGAGGATAATACCCGCGATGCCCGGCAACGTGAGCACGGTGCCGAACATGGCCATCGCGCCGAAAAGCAACACCATGTTGACCAGGAGGGCGATATTCGCAATGAGCCCCGCAAACCGGTAGTAGAGCAGCACACAAACCACCGTCAAAATCACCCCCAGAATCCCGGAGTAAATCCCGCTGTTGATCGAGTCCGCCCCGAGCGTGGAGGAGGTGTTTCGTTCCTCCTCAATCACCACCTCGTTCTGCAAGGGGTTCTCCAGGACGCTGGAAAGGCCGCGCGCCTGAGCCTCCGTGAAGTTCCCGGTGATTTGGGCGCTCCCCCCATAGATGGCGCCGCGGATCACCGGGGCGGAAGAGACCACGCCGTCGAGCACAATGGCGAAACGTTTGCCGACGTTTTCGGCGGTCAGCTTCCCGAAGAGCTCGGCCCCCTCGTTGTTGAACTGCAAACCCACGCCGTAGCCTTCCTTGTCAAAATAGTCATACGCCCGGGTGATCATCGAGCCGGGGATATCGGCCCTCTTTTTGACCATCAGCACTTCCTCGAAAGGTTTCCCATCCCGCTGATCCTTGTAAATCATGCGCCGGTAAGCCGGGTCCGGCGGCATCTGCCCCTCCGTCATCGCCGCGCTGTCGGGATGCACCATCTTGAACTCCAGTTTTGCCACCTTCCGCAACTGCTCCCGAGTCTCGGCCAGCGCCGTCGGGCTCAAGCCGGGGATCTGAACCAAGATGCGGTCTTTGCCCTGCGGGGTGATGACGGGCTCACTGGTGCCCAGCTTGTCCACGCGGCCTCGGATGACCTCCACCGCCTGGTCCACCATTTTCGAGGTGATCTCGCGCTTCTCCACCTTGACGGCGCCGTTCCCGTCGGAAACCTCCGTCTCGGACTCAATCAAACGGATCAGAAACGACGTGCCGCCCCTGAGATCCAAGCCCAACGGGAGCTTTTCAGCCGGCGGATTGACCTGCAACAGGCATAGGGCCACCAGCAAAACGGTCAGCACACTGCCCAGGATGCGTTTGGCGCGGTCGCTGTCCGTGAAAAAATACCAGCCGAAGAGGCCGAGAAGGAGGAGACCGGAGAGGAATGTCTGGATGGGGCTCATCGCTGAAAAGGAGGGCGGGTTAGGGGACGGACCGGCGCCGCGCCGGCCCTGAAGACTGAAGGCTCAGGAAAATTGAATTACGCGGCGACTTCCGGGGCGGCTTCGTCGCCGACTTTGAGCACCGTGGTCACAGCCGATTTCTCGATCTCGATCTTCACGTTGTCAGCCACCTTGAGGATGAACGTGCGCTCCTTGACGTTGGCGATAATCCCGTGGATCCCGCTGGCGGTGACCACTTTGTCCCCCGTTTTTGTGGCAGCGATCTTCGCCTGGAGCTCCTTCTGACGCTTCTGCTGGGGTCGGATGGAGACGAGATAAATCAGACCAAAAGCGAAGGCCATCATCACCAGCATGTTCACCGAGGGGTCCGCCGCCTTAGGAGTGGCCCCGGCCGGAGGCGTGGCTTGCGCGAGGAAAATGAGCGTGTGAGAGATCATATACGTGGGATGTTAAAAGGCCTGAACCGGGGGCCCTGCGCCCCTAGGAAAATGGTGTGGAAGGTTATTGTCCCCCGGGCCGTTGTCCACGGTTTTCTCCCACACGAACCCGCTCGGCGCGAGAGAGCGCCCCCATCCAACCGACGCCGACGGGGCATCCGCCCCATAGATGCAGCCCCTTTACTCCGGCGCCGGGCTCGGGCCAAAGCGATTCCCCGGCATCACACAGAGCTCCTCTCGATACCGCCGGACATCCACCAACTGCACCCATTGCAACCCGAGTACGATCCGCTCACGCATCGCGCGCCGGGGGATTTCCAACGGCAGCCGGTAGACGGGGATCACCCGCTCCTGCTCGACCCGTTCGAGCAATTCGGCCGCCAACTCCAGCTCGGGCGCGCTCAGGGACTGCCACGCCCGCAGGCTGCCCCAGACCGCCAAAGTCGCCCGCGGCACGGCGAGCAGAAGATCCAGGGCCAGTTCCCAAGACTCTTTTTTATCAGACACGCCCCGATCCGGGGTGATGGCCCGCCAAAGCCATGCCGCAGCAACGAGCAAGGCCGCGGTGTAAATAAAAAGCGCAGGCAGGGACTCCGGCGGCTGAGCATCCAGGCCGCGGGTGGCCGCCAAAAAAACGAGGGTCAACCAGTAGATCCCCACATAAATCAGCCCCCAAAGCGCCGCAGTCCCGAGGAGCGTCAATACGACCAGGAGAAACACCTCCCGGTTGTGGCGGTTGAAACAACCGCGCACACGCGCCGAAGTCCACCGGCGGGCCAGGCCGCCCGCGGCCGCGTCCCTTTCGCGAGCGCCCCCGGGCGTCGCCCTCACGCCGGAGCCCGATACCCCAGGGGATCGACCTCCACGGAGTCGTATCCTGCCGCGCGCAACCCCTCTTCCAAAACCGCCCGCAACTCGGGCACACGACCCATTTCCTCCGGAGCAATCTGGACCCGGGCACGCGCTGCCAGAGGGCCCTGTGCGAGGTGCCTCACCCGAAAAATCCGGAACCCGAGCTCACGAAGAGAGGCTTCCCCGCGCTCGACCATGGCCAATGCGTCCACGGTCACCGGGGTGCCGTGCGGGATCCGGGAACTCAAACAGGGCTGAGCCGGGGCATCCGCCGTAGGCAACCCCAGCTCGCGGGACAGCTCGCGGATTTCAGCCTTGGTCAAGCCGGACTCCTTGAGAGGGGCAATAACGGCGAACTGACGGGCGGCCTCCCGACCGGGACGGATCGTCAGGGCGTCGTCCTCGTTTTCCCCGTAGGCGATCGCCTTGAAACCGCGGTCCTGCGCCATCTGATCCAACTTTTGGAAAAGCTCCGCCTTGCAGAAATAACAGCGATTCACGGGATTGGCCGCATACTCGGCATTGGCCATTTCATCCGTCTGAATGACCTCCACGGGAACCTCGAACCGGCGGGCCAGCTCCACGGCATCCGCCAAAGCCTGCCGAGGCAGGCTGGGGCTGTCGGCAATCACGCCCAGCATCCCCGAGCCCAGCCACCGGTGCGCCTGAACCAGCAGGTAGGCGCTGTCCACGCCGCCGCTGTAGGCGATGAGCAGCGGCTGATGCGCGCGCAACTGCGCTTCCAAGCTCGCGGTTTTCTCTCGGAGCATCATGCGGATCGAGGCATCCCTAAACCACCCGTTCTCTCTGCGAGCGGCAGCCTACAGCTGGACCCGCCGGAAAAGTTCATCCAGGGGAACACTCAGGCCGATGTAAAACTCCCCGAATTCCCCGTAATGCACCGTCACGGGATCAAACCGCATCTCGTACACGATGGCTTTGATCTGGAAGGTGTCGTGCGCGAAGAGGGTGACACCCCATTCGGCGTCATCGAGCCCGGTCGAGCCGGTGATGAGCTGGAGAATCTTGCCCGCGTATTTGCGCCCCACCCGGGCGTGCCCGCCCATGAGCTTTTTGCGTTCCTCGAAGGAAAGCCCGTACCAGTTCTGGCCGGGCTGACGCCGTTTGGCCATGGGGTAGAAACAAAACACCTCCCAGACCGGCAAAACCGGGTAGAGCTTGTCTTTGCGGTATTTGGCCATGCGCGCGCTGAACTCGCCCATCGCCTTCTCATACTCCGCGCTGCCCGGCGCCAAACCCTGCTCCTTCTCCAGCGTCCCCGCGTATTCGGCGTCGGACGTGGTGTATTCGCTCTCCTCCGTCATCGAGAAGTAGCTGTAAACCGGGGTCAAAACCTCGGGCCCGAGAGAGAGCGTCAGGCGCTTTTCAAAAGCGTTGGCCGTCTGCAAATCGGGCGTCACCAGCATGAACCCGATGTCGGCCTTGGGGGACACCATGCTGAAGATCAGCAACTGGGTGTTCTCCGTCTCCCGGATTTCAGCCACCAACTCCGTGAAACTCGTCTTCGTCTCCCGCTGCTCGTCCGGGCTGAGGATGGACCATTGACCGTGCTCAACCTTGTAAAAGAGATGCAGGACATGCCAGCCCTCCTGGGGCACGACCGGGACGAAATTGGGGTCACTCATGGGGGCAACACCATCGGGAGGCCGACGCCGGGGGTCAAGCCGCGAGGCGCGCGAGGCCGCCGCGCGTGCGGCCGACTGAGAAAGTCATTGCAATGCGGGAGCTCGCGCCTATTTTCTGCGCTCTCAAAAAAATCCAAAACGATGGCTGACCTCGCTAACAAATACCCTGAGAACGTCGCAGGGACCTTCTACGTCGACGATCAATGCATCGATTGCGATCTGTGCCGCGAAACGGCGCCCGCAAACTTCACGCGCAACGACGACGGCGGCCACAGCTACGTTTACAACCAGCCCACTTCGCCCGAGGAAGAAGCCCTCTGCAAAGAAGCCATGGAAGGCTGCCCCGTTGAGGCCATCGGAAGCGACGGCCAGTAAAGACCCCTCTCTCCAGTTTTCGAAAAACCTCACCTTTCGCCGGGTGAGGTTTTTTCGCGTCTTTTTTTCGCGCACTCGCGGCGGGCAGATGCGAGATTTCGCCTTATGACTCCGGAAAAACTGCGCGCCATCGCACTGCGGGAATGGCGGGGCCTGCCGGAGATCCCGTTTGTTCGGGACACGGCCAAGCCCGTGGCCGACACCCTGGCCAAGGTCATGAGCGGGCTCGGGCTCAAGGACCGGCTTCGGGAAGAGGAGGTGCTCCAAGCGTGGGCGGAGATTGTGGGCGACTTCATCGCAAACCATTCCGCGCCCCAGAGGCTCAAGGACGGCGTGCTGTCGGTGCGGGTGCTCCAGCCGACGGTGCATTTTGAGCTGGATCGGGTGTGGAAACCTCAAATCCTCGAAAAATTCAAAAAGCGTTTTGGAGCGCGCACCGTGCGCGAAATCCGGTTTAGGATCGGATGACCCCCGCCACACCGCAAACCCACAGTCCCCCTTCCCATGCCCGACACCATCCAAATTGCGGACCTGGAGCTTTCCGCGGAGATCGGAGTTCCAGACGCCGAACGCACGCATCCCCAGCGTTTGACGGTGAATATCACGCTGGAGCCCCGGTATGGGTTTGAGCATCTCAACGACGAGATCGAAAACACCGTGGACTACTTCCAAGCGGCCCGACTGGTGCAGGCCCTGGCGCGCAGTCGGCCCCGAAAACTCATCGAAACCCTGGCGGAAGAGATCGCGGCCGAACTTCTCAAGTCCTTTCCGCTGAGGGAGGTGCAGGTGGAGCTGCGCAAATACATCCTCCCCGACACGGCGCACGTCGCGGTGCGGATTCGCCGGCCGAAATGAGCCTCGCGCCATGAGCTCTCTTGTGCGCAGCCCGCTCAACCCGGACTGGCTGATCCCCCAGGGCTGGGAGCACATTCTCGGAGCCAAACTCGACTACCGACTGGGCAACTCGGCGCTCCATCTCTGGGGCGTGCAGCTCAACGAACACGCCGAAACCCACTCCCGCAGCGCCCTCCACGCCCATCCCCGCCATCAGCTCCTCTACTACCAGCGGGGCTCGGGCCAGCTCCGGGCCGGGGATCAATCCTACGCCGTCGCCCAGGGCAGCGTTTTCCTGCTGCCCGCCCAGTGCAGCCACCAATTTAGCCGGGCGCCCCAGGAGGACGCCCCGGCCGTCTGCCTGGCCATCGACTTCACCATCGACCAGTCCGCTTATGCGGAGATCGACCTCCAAGAGGGGTTGCCCATGGAATCCGAACTGGCCGTGCTGTTGAGCCTGGTGCACACGAAAACGGCGAGACCGTTCCAGATTCGCACGGCGGACCAACAGCTCGTCGACCGGTGTATCCGGGACATTGTGGAAGAAAACCAGCAGCGCGAGCTCGGTTACGCCGCGTTAATCCAAGCCCATCTGCTGCGGCTCATCGCCCTCTGCCTGCGAGCCACCCAACGGGCGCAGGGGTTCGAACGCCATTTCAGGCACACGGCATGGCGCCACCACCTCGTCGCCCAGCGCGCCACCGCCATCCTGGAGCAGAACGCCACGCGCCAACCCGAAATCACCCTGGCCGAGATCGCGCGGCTCTGCGGCACCAGCCGCAACCACCTCAATCAAATCCTCAAAAACCAGACCGGCGCGACTTTCCATCAAGCCCTGCTCAAGCGCCGCCTGGAAATCGCCCGGAGCCTGCTCGAACAAGGCCGGCTCAACTGCACCGAGGCGGCGCTCGAGTCCGGATTCAACGACAGCAATTATTTTTCCCGGGCTTTTCGCAAGGCCTACGGCCACCCTCCCTCGGTCTTGGTCCGCCCCAACTAGCTCCCAATTCCCCATGCCAAATCCCCTGCCCCGCCTCATCGTCGCCGATAGCGAACGCGATCCCGACATGCTCTACGCCACCCGGTTTTTCGCGCCGGACCCCTTCGTGTTTCTTTCGCACCGCGGCAAATCCACCGTGCTCCTGAGCGACCTGGAAATCGACCGGGGTCGACGCGACGCCCAGGTCGACGAGGTGTTGGCGTTGTCAGACTGGGCCAAACGCGCTCCCTCCAAAAAAGGCGCGACTTTCGCCGGACAAATCGCCCTGTTCCTGCGGTCCCGCAGGATCAAGCGGGTGAGCGTGCCTCACGACTTCGCCCTCGGGCTCAGCCAGGAACTCGCCGCCGAGGGAGTTCAAACCGTCGCCCAGAGCGGCCTCTTTTTCCCGGAACGCGAATACAAAACGCCCGCGGAACTCCGGACCCTTCGCCGGGCGCTCGCGGTGACCGAGGCCGGCATGGCGCGGGGCATCGAAGTGCTCCGGGCTTCGCAGATTCCCAAAAACAAGGTCTTGCGATGGAACTCGCGGCCGCTCACCGCCGAGATCCTGCGGGCCGAGATCGAGTCCGCCATTCTCAGGGCGGGCGGTGTGCCGGCCAACACCATCGTCGCGGGCGGCGAACAGGCCTGCGACCCCCACGAGCGCGGGTCCGGCCCGCTCAAAGCCGACACCCTCCTCATTCTCGACATCTTCCCGCGGCTGTCCGGCGCCGGTTACTTTGGGGACATGACCCGGACCGTCGTCCGGGGCCGGGCATCGGAGGCCCAGCGCCAGCTCTGGCACACCGTGTTGGAAGGCCAAAAGCTCGCTCTCAAAACCATGAAACCCGGGGCCGATGGCCGGGGCATCCAAGACGCGGTGAAAAACCTGTTCACGGAGCGCGGCTACCCCACCGAGCAGAGAAAAGGGCGTTGGTGCGGTTTTTTCCACGGGCTGGGCCACGGACTGGGCTTGGAGCTTCATGAATCCCCCCGGATGAGCGCCACGATCCTCAAGCCGGGACAGGTGATCACGGTGGAGCCCGGCCTTTACTACCCGGGTCTGGGCGGCGTTCGGCACGAGGACGTGGTGACCGTCACAGAGAAAGGCATCCGGATGCTCTCCCGTTTTCCGAAGCCTTTGGAGGTTTAGACGCCCGCGGGGCGCGGGGAAAACCCCTCCGTTTTTTGAACGCGGCGAGCCGCTCCCTGTCGAACGGAGCGATTCAATTACCTGACTGTTATGAATTGGGGAAACTACCTTCTGTTGATTGGCGTGCCGATGTTGCTCGGGCTCTGGGCCCAGGCGCGGGTGAAGGGTGCGTTCGGGAAATACTCACAGATCCGGGCAAGCTCGAACATCACGGGCGCCGAGGCGGCTCGGGAGGTGCTCGCCGCGGCGCAAATCAACGACGTGGAGGTGGTGGAAATCAACGACATGCTCGGCGACCACTACGATCCCACCCACAAGCGGCTCTGTCTTTCGAGCGACGTCTACCACACCCCCTCCCTCGCCGCCCTGGGCATCGCCGCCCACGAGGCGGGGCACGCCATTCAGCATGCCCGGGCTTACGGACCGCTCCACGCGCGGATGGCGCTGGTGCCGGTGACCATGTTCGCCTCCCAGCTGCTGCCTTTTATCATGATGGGCGGGTTTTTCTTCCACTTCACGGGTCTCTTGAAGCTGGGCGTCGTCTGTTACCTGGCCTTGGCCGTGTTCCAACTCATCACGTTGCCGGTGGAGTTTGACGCGTCGCGCCGGGCGAAACTCGTGCTTGAGGAGATGCGCATGGTGCAACCCGGCGAAGAAGCGCTCGGCGTGAGCCGGGTTCTCAACGCGGCGGCCCTGACGTATGTGGCCGCATTCATCGCCGCCCTGGGCAACCTGCTTTACCTCTTCCTGGCTGCCCGCGACCGCGAGTAACCCCCCGCACCTATGGCGTTTGCCCAAACCCTCGGGAGTTTCCCGGGAAACCCACTCCAGCCGTCCGGCGCCTCCGCCCTGGGCGCCGACGAAAGAGCATTCGCATCCGCGCCAAAGGCTGATACGAAGCGGCGCGTCATGCAGGACGAAGACAGCCGACGCCAGGACGACGAACTGATCGCGCAGACCCAAGCGGGGGACGCGACGGCTTTCGACCAACTTGTCGTCAAATACAGCCCCCGGCTTTACGGGCTGGTGTATCACATGACCTCAAATCATGAGGACACCAACGACCTGCTCCAGGACATCTGGTCCAAGGCTTACCGGGCCATTAGCGGGTTCCGCGGGCGCTCGAGTTTCCCCACGTGGATGCACTCGATTGCGGTCAACATGACCATCAATTTCCTCAAGAAACGCGGTCGCCGGTTCCACATGAGCCTGGACGACATCGACTCGAATGTGGCGCATGACAAGGAGTTCATCGAGCTGACCTCCACCTCCACGCCAGTCCGCGAGACCGACCTCAAAGAGCTCCAGAAAAGGCTGAACGAGGCCATGCAGAAACTCTCGAGTGACCACAGGTCCGTTGTGACCCTGTTCGACATCCAGGGGCTGCCGCACGCCGAGATCGCCAAGATCCTCGGCATCTCAGAGGGCACCGTACGTTCCCGGCTTTTTTACGCCCACCGACAACTCCAAAACTTTCTGACCGAGTTTCATTGAACCAACCCAGCCGCCTATGACCGAAGAACAACTCCGCGCGTTGCTTCGCTTGAAGCGCTACGAACAGCCGCCAGCCGGTTACTTCGATCAGCTGCTTACGGACATTCACCGGCGGCAGCGCACTCAGATCCTCAACCAATCGCTTTGGCGGATCGGCTGGGAAAGGCTCCAGACGTTTTTCAGCGAACACAGCATGGGCTCGGTTTCTTACGCCGCGACCATGGCCGCATTGTTGGTTTTGGGGATCGGCGGCATTGGATTGCTCACTCCGGGGGCGGATCCGTCCCGAACAGTGCACCCGTCCTCCCTTGCCAAAACCCAACCGGTTCCGCCGCGTTCCCCGGTGTTTTCCCTGCAGCCCGACGCGCATGCCGCCTCTCAATTCGCGCAGTCTCCGGCCCCGTCCCAGAACAGCGTGCGTCCCGTCCGCACAAGTCCCACCCATTCGCCGCGCTACGTCATTGATGCGCGCCCGGCCAGTTATGAGCCGTCGTTCAGTTTCTAGCTGCCTGATCTGGATCTGTTGCGCCGGGCTCAGCGTGGGCGGCGCCGCGGCCGACCCGGCAACAAGCCCCTCGGAAAGCCTCGCTCAGGAGGTGCGCGCGGTGTTCGAGCAGTGCCGCCGGGCCATCACAAAAATCGAGGCCGTCGACACCCACGGAGAACTCTCCGGCACGGGCTTTTTCATCGATCCCAACGGCACCCTCTACACGTCTTACACCATCGGCGGAGAATCCCGCGACATCGTGGTCCACATCGGCCCCGGCAAATACCCCGCCCGCAGGCTCATGGCGGATCCCAGAAGCGGCATCGCCCTGTTGAAAGTCGACGCGGAGACACCCTTCCTGCTTCCGGGCCGATCCCGCGATCTGACGATCGCCTCGCCGGTCGTCACCATCGGATACCCGATGGATCTCCCCTTGACCCCCAGCTTCGGAATCATCGGTGGATTCGATCTCCAGTTCCGCGGCAGCCACTTTTTCACCACCCACATCCGAGCCAATGTCCCCGTCCAGCGGGGCGAAGGCGGCGCACCCATGCTCAACATGCGGGGCGAAGTGGTCGGCATCCTCATCTCCAGCGTGGACTCTGGCAGTGCCTCGTTCGCGCTTCCCATTGAGGCCGCAGAGAAAGTGCGCAGGGATTTCCTGCGCTTCGGCGCCATCAGACCCGGATGGATGGGACTCCACGTCTCACTCGCCCCGGAATCCGTCTCGGGCTCCCACACTCAAATCAGGGACGTCGAACCCGGAGGCCCTGCCGACCGGGCCGGGCTTCAGAAAGGCGACGTCATCGTCCAAATCGGAGAGAAGAAAATCGGGGGGATTGAGGACCTCAGAGACGCCTCCTTTTTCATCACGGCCGAGGAAACAGTGACCCTCACGGTGGTGCGCGCCGGAGCTCCCCAGCAAATCCAGCTCACTCCGTCCCTTGCCCCGTCCAAAACGCCCAACGCCGTGCCGGAACCGGGTTTTTTTTCCGGGCTCGGCGACGGCAACCTGAACGGAAACACGCGGGTAAAGATTGACCGTTAGAATCGCGCGGATGCCCCAACAGACGGCTCTGGAGGGGGGGGCAATCCGCAACCGCCCGTGCCGGCCAAAAGAGCCGTGCAGTTTTCTCGGCGAAACCCCGCCCGGGAGGAGCCCCGGCGTCTCGGGCTTCCCTGCGAGGCCTGATCGAACCCGCTGGACTCACGCTTCTAAAAAAGCGCGAGGCTCGCTCCGATGCCGGTGGCATCCCAGAAAGTAGCCCCCCGGGAACAATGCCCTCCGCTTTGCAACGCACTCCGAGAACTTGTGAGTCCCCTCCCCTCACGAAGCTGAATTTTAGATGTGTGAGCCCTGATCGAACCAGACAGGGCCATTGCTCTCAGCCGAGCTCCTGCCTTAGTGTCCGCACTCTTTGCGTATGAAGATCCTTGTTATTGGCGGAGGCGGCCGCGAACACGCCTTGGTTTGGAAACTCCGGCAGTCCCCTCGCGTGACCGCTCTCTATTGCGCCCCGGGCAACGCGGGCATCGCGCAGGACGCCACCTGTGTTCCGCTGAAAATCTCCGATCACTCGGCCCTGATCGCGTTCGCCGAAACCGAAAAAATCGACCTCACAGTGGTCGGCCCCGACGACGCGCTTGCCGCCGGATTGGTGGACGCTTTTCAGGCCCGGGGCCTGCGGATTTTCGGGCCGACGCAAGCCGCCGCACGTTTGGAGTCCTCCAAGGTTTTCGCCAAGGCTTTTATGGAACGCCACGGGATTCCCACGGCGCGGTCCCGCAGCTTTGAGGACAGCGCCGAAGCGCACCGTTACTGCCAGCAGTTGAACTACCCGCTGGTCATCAAAGCCGACGGACTCGCCCTCGGCAAAGGAGTCATCATCGCCCAGAGCCCGTGGTCCGCAGCCATGGCGATCTATGAGATCATGGAGCGCCGGAAATTTGGCGAAGCCGGGCGGCGCGTGGTGGTGGAGGAATTTCTGGAGGGCGAGGAATGCTCCATCCACGCTCTGGTGGACGGCCGCAGTTACCTGCTGTTTCCGGGGGCGCAGGATCACAAACGCGCCTACGACCAAGATCAAGGGCCCAACACGGGAGGCATGGGCACATTCAGCCCGCCCGACCGGCTGCTGACGCCGGAGCTCGAGAAACAAATCCGGCACGAGGTGCTCGACCGGTTTATTGCTGGCTTAAAAGCCGACGGCATCGATTACCGGGGGATGCTTTTCCCGGGGCTCATGATCACGACCGACGGCCCCAAAGTGCTCGAGTTCAACTGCCGGTTTGGCGACCCGGAAACGCAGGTGCTCTTGACCCGCCTCGAGGGCGATCTCCTGCCGCTGCTGGAGGCGACCCTGTCGGGCCAACTCGAGGCCACTCAAGCCCGGTGGAAGCCGCAGCCGGCCGTGTGCGTGGTGATGGCGTCCGGGGGATACCCGGGCGATTACGCCACGGGCAAAACCATTGAGGGTCTCGACCCGGTTCCGGACGGGGTCACGGTGTTCCACGCGGGAACCCGGCGCAGCGACGGCGCGGTGCAGACGGCCGGGGGCCGTGTCCTGGGAGTCACCGCTCTTGGAGAAGACCTGCCCGCCGCCCGCGCCCTCGCATACGAGGGGGTTGACCGGATCCATTTTGAGGGGGCCCAATTCCGTCGAGATATTGCGGCCAAAGGGTTGCTCCCCTAGCTTGCAGGCGATTGTTTCCCACCGCATGAAACTTCTCCTGGCACACGCAGTCTGCGCAACGACCCTGGCCGTTTGCGCGGCGGACAGCCTCGGGCAAGCCGCAAAAAAGCCCGCCGCCAATGTCCCCGCCCAGGCGGAACCGGCGCCGCGCAACTCGCCGGGCTTACGCGAAACGGTGGACGCCCTCTCGGAAACGGACGCCAGCCAACTCATCCAAATCCTCAAGGAAACCCACGTCTCGGCGGACAAACTCACCGAGGCCGAACTGACCCGGGCCACCGTGCAGGGTTTGCTTGAGCGCTTCGGAGGGAGCGTTTCGGTGCTTGCGGCGCCCTCGGACGCAACACCCGCGCCGGCGAGCCCGTTAAAGAAAGAGTGGGCGCAGGAGGGCGTGCCCTATCTCCGCCTCGGTGAATTGAGCCCGGCCAACCTCACGGCGTTGGACGGGGCGCTCGCCAATTTCTCCTCCGGAGGCGCCACGGCGCTGGTGCTCGACTTGCGCGCCACGCCCGCCGGCAGCCAATTTGAGGCGGCCGCCGAAGTCTGCAAACGGTTCTGCCCCAAGGGCAGGGTGCTCTTTACCCTCAAACGATCCCGGACCCAGGAGGAACGCCTTTTGACCTCCAACGAGGTGCCCCGTTTCCAAGGGATTCTTGTCGTGCTGGTGGACTCCAACTGCGCCGGGGCCAGCGAAGCCATTGCGGCCACTCTGCGCAGCCACACCAAAGCCATGGTCCTGGGCCAAAAAACGCAGGGCGAAGCGGCAGAATTTGCGGAGCTTCCGTTGCCCAGCGGCAAACTCCTGCGGGTGCCCGTTGGGCAGGTGGTGCTGCCCGAGGGTTCGCCGGTGTTCCCCGGCGGCCTCAAGCCCGACCTGACAGTTCCCGTGCCCCAGGCCACCACCGACGCCGTGCTCAAGGCGGCCGACGAAAAAGGAATCAAGGATTTGATCACCGAAACCACGCGCCCGCGAATGAACGAGGCGGCTTTGGTGGCCGGCACCAATCCGGAAATCGAGGCCTACCAAGCCAACCAACAGGCGAAAGCCCAAAAAAACGCGCCTGTGTTGCGCGATGTCCTCCTTCAACGCGCCTTGGATTTGGTGGAAACCCTGCGCGTCTACGAGAAAAAGGACGACCGCAGATAAAGGCCCCGGCCCGCGGGGCGAAATGACCGGGAGAAACGCCCCCCGCTTCAATCGTTGGGTTTGCTAAAGGGCCTTCGGGGACGGAACGGCCGGTGTCGATACAGGCGCAGTCGTGCCCCCGGCCGGCGGAGGCATTGGCGGGCCGATGAAATCCGGCGGCAGCTTGGGTTTTGTCAGGTCTTCCCATTTGAAAAGCTCGCCCTGGTATCCGCCCAATTCTTCCAGCAGCTTTCCACAGCGTTCCCGCCACCGGTCCAGATTGGGGACCCCCCAGGGTTTTTCGTCCGTGCCGGGGAACACCAAGTAAGTCACCTTCAGATCGCTCACCGGCCGGTTGCCGGAATTCGCGCGCTTGTTGAGCTCCTTGCACAGCCGCAACGAACCTTCCCCGGTTTTATATTTCGGCCCGACATCTCCCACAATCGCCGGATACAGGGTTTTGCCGTAGGCCACCACGCAGTAGTCGCCCACCGACGGCGAAAAGCCGCCTTCGGCTTTCCCAAACATCGATCCCGGCAACACGATAAACGGGTCCTTCGAGCCGACCAGGTAGCTGTATTTCCTGAGGTCCGAGATCTCCGACTTGAGCCGGGCGACCGTTTCCTTGAGTTCCTGGATTCGGGCGGGAGACAGCCCCCCGCTCGTCAACTCGCGCTCAAGTTGACGCACCTTGTCCACGCGCCATTGGGCGAACGAATTGGGGATGTCCGTCCGCTTCGACCAGCGGTAACTCGTGAAAGGCTGGAACGTCACCGAGGAGCCGTCCACCTCCGGAACCCGATCGCTGTCGGAGCCGTCCTCATCCACATCCATGTCCGCCTGCACGAGCAGCGCCCGGCGTTTGCTCTGCGGATGCTGAAGCTCCAGCACGGTCTCCGTGTCGAAAAAGTTGTGGCGCGAGAGCAACGCGTCCAACCGCTGAAGATTGGAGCGTAGATTCTCGACTTTACGCCGGTAAAGCTCCTCGAAAAACGGCGACACGCGCGCCGTCTCCAGCATGCCCGGGAGCGACGGCAGCAGAGACGGCAGATCCGCGTTGAGCCGTTTCAACTCCTCAAGGTCGCGGTGCGGCTTGGGCACTTTGACTTTGACCGACAACTCCGCGCTGTAGCTGCCGGGTTCCTCTCGCTCTGAAGTCGCGCTCCCCCCGCGCTCGGTCTCCATGGTGACCTTGTACTGCATCCCGTTGAAAATCCGGCCGACGTCCATCCGCTTGTTGGGGACGTACGGCGGGGGCGTCGGCGTCGGAGCCGGCGTCGGGGTAGGAGCGGCAGGGACCACCGGCGGGGGGGCGGGTCGGCAGGCGCTCAGAGCACCGAGCATTCCCAGCGCGGCAGCCACCCTCAAACGCCACAGGTTTCGCGGAGCCACCGGCACGGAGTGGGTTATTTGCGGAAGAACCCAACGACCGTCAGGACGACTCCGATCACGCCCAGCACCCCCAGAACGCCTGCGGGCCAGATGGCGTAGCCTTTTTTCAAAAAGTCCGGAACGAACTTGCCCGCAACCCCCAGAGACCCGACCAAGGCCAGGATCAGCCCCAGATTGGAGCCGGAGAGAGCGCCTCCGGCCACCACCAGCGCCCCCAGCAACCCGCCCGCGATGAGCGACACCACGCTGCCGGCGATGGCCCCCTGGATTGCGGCGGCGATGGTGATGGCTCCAAACAGGAAGTAAAAGTATTGCATGGGCTTCCAATAAAGCCGGAACGCCCCTCGAACAAGGCAAAGTAAAACGTTCCCGCTCCGGGCCAACCTTCTCAGAAAACGGCGCGCCGCCCCCCCTTGGCTCCACGCGGGAGGAATACCCGCAAAAGCGCCATCGGCACCAGCGCCGCGAGCGCCATCAACCCCCACACCAAAGCCCCGGGAATCACGCGCGCACGGTCGCGCGCCACGGCCTCCAGAGCCTCCCGCGTCACCTGCGCCGCAGAGACCTTCAAAAACTCCGGGGTGCGCATCCGGGGATTCTCCGGCCCACCGCGCTCGGCGATTTCAAAGAACTCCGTGGGGACAGGCCCCGGGCACAACGCGGTCACCGACACGCCCGTGCCGCGGAGTTCCGCGCGCAGCGCCTCGGTGAAACTCGTCACATACGCCTTGGTGGCGGCGTAAACCGCCATCTTCGGCACCGGCAAAAGACTGGCAATGGAGCTCACATTGAGGACCGCGCCGCGCCCGGACCGGACCAGGTCGGGAACAAACTCGTGGGTCAACCGGGTGAGCGCCGCGATGTTCACCTCCAGCATCGCCTCCACGCGCGACCAATCGCTGGCCTCAAACAAACCGTGATCCCCGAGCCCGGCGTTGTTGATCAAAAACGTGATCTGCTCCCCCGTGGCCCGGATCTTCCCGATCACCTCCTGCCTGCCCGCTGGCTCACCCAGATCGCCCGTCAGACAATGGATCCGCAACCCCTGGCGAGCGCAGCCATCGCGGACTTGGTCGAGCCGTTCCCCGCGACGCGCCACCAGCAGCAGACACTGAGCGTGCGGAGCGAGTTGCCGGGCCAGTTCGGCGCCGATGCCGGACGACGCTCCGGTGATCAATGCGGTGCAGCCTTTAAAGAGGGTCATCGGGGCGCAGTCTCCCCGGCGAGCAGGGCGGAGTCCAGCGGCCTTTGCCCGCGAGCGTTGAGTGATTCCCGATCAGCTCGCTGAGTTTCCGCGCCCCCGTGAAAACACTCTTTTCCCGTCCGCTCGGAGTTCGAGTTGAAAGAACCCAGGCGCCGTCTCCAGGATACCGCCATGTTCGTGCAAAACCTCGACCACCAACCCCCGTTCACCACCAAGGACGGCTCCACCATCCGCAGCGTTCTCGACCGCACCAATGCGCCGGTGCGGAACCAAAGCCTCGCCGAGGCCCGGATCGCCGCTGGAAACGCCACCCAGCGCCACTTCCATCGGATCGCCGAGGAGTTCTACTTTATCCTCGAAGGCTCGGGCCTCATGGAAATTGACGGGACCTCCCAGGAGGTCGGCCCGGGCGACGCCATCCTCATTCCACCGGGCGCATGGCACACCATCCGAGCCACGCAGAACCTGCGGTTTCTCTGCTGCTGCGCGCCCCCCTATTCCCACGAAGACACTTATTTCGCCTGAGGAGCCCCCCTCAAACAGCCGTCTCCTGGAGCACGGCTTGCGTCGGCTCAACCCATTTGCCGTGCTCGCGAATCAGGTCTTTGAGGCGGTCCACGGCCTCCGCTTCGGGAATGTTGAACTTCACCGGCGTTTTGCCCACGTAAAGATTCACCTTCCCCGGGGCCCCGCCCACGTAGCCAAAGTCGGCGTCCGCCATTTCCCCGGGCCCGTTGACGATGCAACCCATGATGGCGATTTTGACGCCCTTGAGGTGCGACGTCGCCTCCTTGATCCGCGCCGTGGTCGTTTGCAGGTTAAACAACGTCCGCCCGCAGCTCGGACAGGCCACGTAATCGGTCTTGAAGATCCGGCTCCCGGCCGCCTGGAGAATGTTGTAGCTGAGCCGCAACGCCTGGCCGGGCGCGGGTTCGCCCTGGACGAGCACGGCGTCGCCGATCCCATCGCAGAGCAGCGAGCCGACATGCGTCGAGGCCGCCAGGAGCGTGGAAAGAAAATCGGGGTCCGCCGACGAAGAAGCCAGCGTGTCCTTGAGCAAAATCGGGTGCCGCGGATCCAGCCGGGTGGCCAGGAGCCGGAACGCCGCGATCACCGGCAGATCCAAGCCGTCCCGGACCGTCACGAGCCGGGGCGCCGGGTCGGCGTTGACCCGAGCCAGCTCGGCCGGATCCCGGGGATCCACCGGCACGATCTCGGCGTTTTCCACGAGGAACTCCGGCTGGTAATCGCCCATCTGCTCCACCTTGTGCGCGATTTTTGCGAAGCCCGATTCGCGAACCGCCACGCGCACGAGTTGATCGCCGCCCAAACGCAGTTCCCCGCCCGGGACACAGGGGGGAAGGGCCAGCTCCGACGCCGCCCGGCGCGCGTACGAAAAGACGTCCGCGCAATAAGCGCCGCGCCCCACATCGGCCCCCGGCTCGTGAGGCGCCGCGTTTGCCAAACCGCCGGTCCCGCCGGCCTGGGCCACCAACGCCCGGGCCACCGGAATCTCGTGCACGCTGTCCTCGGTGAGAGACACGCGGATCGTGTCGCCGATCCCGTCGGCCAGCAGGCTCCCAATCCCGATCGCGCTCTTGATCCGGGCGTCTTCGCCGTCGCCGGCCTCGGTCACGCCGAGATGGATCGGATAATTCCAATCCGGCCCCGCCTCGCGCAGGCGCGCCACCAGGAGGCGGTAGGCCGCGATCATCACCTTGGGGTTGGACGACTTCATCGAGAAAACGAAGTCGTGGTATCCGAGGTCCCGCGCGATCCGCGCGAACTCGAGGGCGCTCTCCACCATGCCCAGCGGGGTGTCGCCGAAACGGTTGAGGATGCGATCGGAAAGCGAGCCGTGGTTGGTGCCGATGCGCATGGCGACTCCGCGCGTTTTGCAGAGCTCCACCAGGGGGGTGAACCGTGCGCGGATCCGGTCCAACTCGGCGGCGTACTGCGCGTCGGTGTATTCGATGACCTTGAACTTCTTGGAATCGGCGTAGTTCCCCGGGTTGATCCGCACTTTTTCAACCCATTTGGCGGCTTCGAGTGCGGCCTCGGGTTTGAAATGGATGTCTGCCACGATCGGCACGTTGCAGCCCTGCTGGCGCAACCCCTTCACGATGCACTCGAGGTTGGCCGCGTCTTTGACCGTCGGAGCCGTGATGCGGACAATCTCGCAGCCCACAGCCGCCAGCTCGAGCGTCTGCCCGATACAAGCCGCCGTGTCCATCGTGTCGCAGGTGAGCATCGACTGGACCCGGATGGGAGACTCTCCTCCGAGCGTCACGGAGCCGACCCGGACCAGGCGGGTTGGGCGGCGGCGGTAATCAAAGGGCGATTCGCAGTAGGTCATGGTGGGAAAACATCGTCAATCCGCAGGCCAGCAGGGGGGGCTGTGCGGCCGCGGCTGAGGGAGTCTTATTTGCCTTGTTCCGCAGGAACCGGGGTGGATCGCTGCCGTTTGGGGCCGCTTCCTCCGAACAAGTCCTGCACGTCGAAAAACGCGATGTAGAGCATGAACCCGATAATCATCACGGCGCAGCCCGTCTGGATAAACTCCAGGACGCGCACATTAACGGGCCGACGGCGGATCCCCTCGATCAGCGCGAGGGTGATATGGCCGCCGTCGAGCACCGGAATGGGCAGCAGATTGATCATGGCGAGGTTCACGTTGAGCACGACGCTAAACCAGAAAGCGAGGCGCCAGCCGTCGGCGAAATCCATTTGGAAAAAGCGGTAATAGACCTGCATCATCATCACCGGACCGCCCATGTGCTGGAGTTTCACATCGGACTTGCGGGCGGTGATCGCGCCGAGGGTGTTGAAGATCGACATCACCCCCGCCCGGATTTGTTCGAAGGGCCCGGGATGAACCAGCGTGGTGTGGCCCCGGGGATCAAACAGGATGCCCAGGTCGTCCTCCCATTGCACCCCGATCATCGGCTTGGTTTCGCCCTCCACCTGCGCCGGCTTGAGCTCCACCTCCGTGGGTTTGCCTCCGCGCTCAATCGCGAGTTTCACCGACGTGCCGGCGGAGTTCCGGACCAATTCACTGAGTTTGATGGAGGAAACCACCGGCTGCCCGTTGATCGCCACCACGCGATCCCCCGGCTTGAGACCCGCCTCATGAGCCGGCAGGCCTTTGAGCACGTTGTGGATCCGCGCCGCAACCACGCTCAAAGGCGGCAGTTCCACGGATTCCCCGGCGCGCTCCACCGTGAGACGGATCGGTTGAGCGGGCGCTTTGGCAATGACCTCCATGAAGTCGGACATTCTGTAAATCGCGCGCCCGTTGGCCGCTGTGAGGATGTCCCCGGGTTTGACCCCGGCTTCTGCGGCGCCCGTCCCGGGCAGCACCTGGCCCGCCACGGGCCGGTCCATGGGCAAAATCGAGATCTGCCGGAGCCCCTTGCGGTTCCAGACCTTGGTGTCGGGCACCTCGGGGACTGGCTCGAAGGTCTTGAGCACCGGCTTTCCGTCCTCCACGCGCTCCACCTCAATGGGAACGGTTTTTCCCTCGCTGCGCACAATCCGCCAGGTGATGGCGTCGCTTCCCATCCCGCCGAACCGGGTCACGGGTTGGCCGTCCACCCTGAGGATTTTGTCCCCCGCCCGGAGCCCGGCCTTCGCGGCGGCGGAGTCCGGCTCGACGAAGCCGATCACGGTGGAGGCTTCCGCCTCGCTGACGGGGCGGCCGACCTGCCAGATCGCGACGGCAAACACCGCGGCGAGGAGGAAGCTGAAAAGCGGTCCGGCAAACGCCACGATGATCTTGTCGAGAACCGAGATGGGCGGCAGCTGGCTGCGGTCACTCTCCACCTCGCCCTCCATGACCTCCATCGGCGCCAGCTGAGGCAGCGCCACAAACCCGCCCGCCGGGATGGAGCCGAGGCTGTAAACCACGCCGTTGATCTTTTTCTGCCAGATCGGTTTTCCGAACCAGATCCCGAACTTCTCAATGACCAGTCCTCGCCAGCGAGCCGCCAGGAAATGGCCCAGCTCGTGCACAATGATCATGAGGTTAAAGAACACCACCACCTCGAGGCAGATGAGGAGGAACTTGAGAAAGGAAAGGAAGGTCATGATTGGGGAGGAGCCGGGAACCGAGCGTTGAAAAAAAGCGGCGGAGAGACGGGGAGTTGTTTTCCGAGAAAGCGGCGTTATTCGGGGGGGGTGTCAGGAGGGCAACGCGAGGGTTTCCGAGGCGCGCCGGCGCGCCCATTGATCCGCGTCGAGCAGGGCCTCCAGTCCGGGTTGCGGCGCCCCGACGTGTTCGCGCATGACGCGTTCGACCGTCTGCCAAATGGCGGGGAAAGAGCAGGCCCGATCCAAAAAAGCCGCCACGGCGACTTCATTGGCGGCGTTGAGCACGGCCGGGAGGGTCCCGCCGGTCTCACCCGCCCAACGCGCCAGGTTTAGCGCCGGGAAATCCTCCACCCGGGGCGCTTCAAACTCGAGTTTGGAGAGCGCCGCGAAATCCAGCGGGGAGAGGGTGTTTGGCACCCGCTGCGGCCAGGTCACGGCATATTGGATGGGGAAACACATGTCCGTGACGGACAACTGCGCGAGCACCGAGCTGTCGATAAATTCCACCATCGAGTGAATGATACTTTGCGGGTGCACAATCACCTCAACCCGGCACATTTCCACCTCGAAAAGCCAGCGGGCCTCAATCATTTCAAGCCCCTTGTTGAAAAGCGTGGCCGAATCGACGGTGATTTTCCGCCCCATCTCCCAAGTCGGATGTTTGAGCGCCTGTTCCGGAGTCACCCCGCTCAGATCCGCCGCCGGCCACCGCCGGAACGGCCCGCCGCTGGCGGTCAGAATCAGCCGTTTCACGTCGCCCGGGTCACGCCCCTCAAGGCATTGAAAAATCGCGTTGTGCTCGCTGTCCACCGGCAACACCGCGACCCCTTTCCGGCGGGCGGCGCTCATCACGGCTTCGCCGGCCATCACCAGGATTTCTTTGGACGCCACGGCGATGTCTTTTCCGGCCTCAATCGCCGCAAGCGCGGGCGCCAAGCCGCCCGTGCCGACGATGGCGATGAGCACCATGTCGGCCTCCGGCAGGGTGGCCAGCTCCAGGAGCCCTTCCGCTCCCCCGTCTCCTCCCGACACGCAGAGTTTGGCGCGCGGGAACTCCCGTCCGGCGGCCTCGAGCTTTTCCCGGCTGGAATGGGCCGACATGCCGACGACTTCCATGCGTTCGGGGAGATCGCGCGCGACTTTCAGCGCACTTTGCCCGATCGAGCCTGTGGCTCCTAGGATCACCACCCGGCGTTTTCTCATAGGACCCCAGCAAACACTGAATTTTCCACAAACGGCAACATCGGAGCGCGCCTCAGAGCCCCCGCACAAAATGCAGGTAGAAAAACAGGAGCGGCGCGGTGAAAAGAATCGAGTCGATCAAATCCAGCGCCCCGCCGATCCCCGGCAGGAAAGAACCCGAATCCTTCACGCCCGTGCTGCGCTTGACGATGGACTCGGCCAGATCGCCCACGATGGCGGCGAACCCCAGGCCCAGCCCCAGAACCAAGGCGTCCACCTGGCGCAGAAACGACAACCGGTCCGGAATGATCGAGAGCAAACCGCACGCGCCAGCCACCGAAAAGAGCAGGGCCCCGAAAAAACCTTCCCATGTTTTCTTGGGGGAAATATGGGGCACCAGCAGATGTTTCCCGCAGAGTGAACCCACGACATAAGCGCCCATGTCGCTGAATTTGGTGACCAACACCAGCCAGAGCACGTAGAGATGGCCGGTCACATGGCCGCCGGCGTCGCGCGGCACGAGATACACGATCTTTGTGACAAAACTAAAAAGCCACGGCACGTAGAGCAGACCGAACACGGTGTAAGCCATGGTCTCCAACGGCGAGACATCCCGGGTTTTCTGGAACATCTGCCGGGAAAACACCACCAGCATGAAGAAAAGCAGCGCGGCGATTTCAAAATCGTACGAGCCCACCGGCCCCACGCGGCTGAAGTAGTAGAAACTCCCCAGATTCAGGAGCCCCCCGCAAATCATACCGATCCCCTTGAAATTCGGGAGCCCTTTGACGTCGAGCATGGAGTAGAACTCCCAAAGGCCCAGAAGCCCCAAAGCCGAGATCAGCCCCATGAAACCGAGCTCATACCCCGTAAGAATCACCGTCAACGCCACCGACCACAAACCGACCGAACTGCCCAGACGGCGTAGGAAAACAAGCTGGTGAGTGGTCATGACGGGGGAGCCGGGCGAACGGCGGTGGAGAATCAGCGAGGCTCCGGGCAATGGCAAGCTCGCGCTGGCCGCGACCTTTCTCGTGGGAGGCCAGCCACATTTCACAAATCTGAAACCCGCGACCGCCGGAACGGCGCGCGGGAGATGCGCCAAAAGCGCGCTCACAAAAATCGATGACCACGCATCACATCGGCAAAGAGCCTGGGACCCACGACCCGCATCCCAGAAACAAACGTGTTACATCCCGGTGGAAAATTTTGCGGGTATCAGGGCAATCATCCTGCTTACCTTCCAGCTGGTTCTTGAGGAATGGTCAAGGATCACCCAGCAAACTGAGCCGTCCGGGGTTGGTCGACTTGGTTCCTCCCCAGTTCGTTTATTGGCCGTATTTATTCAAAATGAGGAAACGCACACAGATCATCAAAGCCCTAAGCCTGTTGGGGTTACTTATCGAAATCTGCAACCCCGTCCGGAGCTTTGCCCAAGCCACCGACAGCTTCGAGCCGCTTTCAGCGGGCCGCATCCCAAACAACCTCACGGAGTTGTGGGGGGAATACGACCCGAGGAAGGAGCCTCTGGATGTCGATGTGACCAAATCCTGGGAGGAAGAGGGCGTCACCCTACGGATCCTGCGCTTCACGGTGGGCACTTTCAAAGGGGTGCCCGCCCGGATGACGGCCATCTACGGATTTCCCAAGAGTGATCAGAAACTGCCCGCCATTCTCGACCTGCACGGGGCAAACGATTCGGCCAGCCTCGACACGGTGCGGTTTGCCGCCCAACACGGCTACGCGGCGCTTTCAATTAACTGGGGCGGCAACCGGATCCGGTTGGGGGCCGAGGATTATCAAGGGCCGAACACGGACTGGGGCGCGGTGGACGCGACGCACCCGCAGAAGAAGAGCCCGACCAACCTCTTTTTCTCCACCGCCCCGAACGGGTTTACTTTGGACTCGGTGGATTCGCCCCGGAACAGCGCCTGGTTTCTCTGCCTGGTAGCCGCGCGGCGCGCTCTGACGTTCTTGGAGCAACAACTCGAGGCGGACGGCGAACGCATCGGCGTGCAGGGCCATTCGATGGGGGCCAAGATCGCGACTCAGATCTGCGGAATCGACACCCGCGTCAAGGCCGCAGTCCCGTCGCGGGGCGGTGCGGGCGAACTGCTCATGAGTCAGCGAGACATCCCCGGGGGCGATAGAACCAACCCGAGCGAGATTGCCCTCCAGTGCCTTTCCGAGAACGCCTATCTGGACCGGATCACCCGACCCCTGCTCTATCTGAGTCCGTCGAACGACTTCGACAGCGTCTTCGACAACATGGCTTACAACTGGCGCAATTTCTCGACCGAACAGGTCCGCATGAGTGTCACCCCGCACACCTCCTACTGGAATGCGCCCGAGTTCGAAATCACGCGGCTGCTCTGGTTCGAGGAGCACCTCAAGAGCAGCGCTTTGTTTCGGATGCCGAAGACCCCGAAGTTCACCGCCGACCTGCGGACGGGCAGCGGCGGCACGGTCGTGACGGTCACGCCGGACACGAGCTGGCCGCCGTTGGCGGGCGTGGACGTGTTCTATTCCACCGACCCGGAGTTCAAAACCCGGTTCTGGCGCGATGCGGAACCCCAGCGCAAAGGGTCGGTCTGGACCGCGGAATGCCCGATGCTCAGCGCGGACGAGCCCCTGTTCATCTACGCGAACGCGCACTACGAGCTGCCCCTCAAGTATCGCACCGAGGGAGGCCCGAAGACGTTTGCGATTAGCTCCTACCCGCTCACGTTCAACCCGCAACGCATCAAGCTGGCCGGGGTCAGCCCCCTGGACAAACCCTCCCTGCTCATCGACGACGGCACCCGCGGATGGAAGGATTGGTACCGCAAAACCTGGAGTCACCCTCTCTGGAAAGCCACCACCCGCAAAATCCACGATCCCAAATGGCAGGGCCCAAACGGCGCTCAACTCGCCTTTGAGATCCTCTCCACGGCGGACAACACCCTGGTGGTCTCCCTCCGAAACGACGGCTCTGATTCCGACGAGTCCGCCTTTGCCGGCGAGTATTTCTGCGAGAAAAAACTCGCCGCGTCCGAGGATTGGCAGACGGTGACCCTGGATTTGGGCGATTTCCTGCCCGCTCGCAAAGACCTAGCGCCCCTGCGCGTCTGGCGTTTCGTCACGGAACTCTCCCTGGGATCCGATGGCGAGAGCGCCTACAAAAACGGGGTCCGTGTCGACCTGGGCGACAAAGAATGGAAGGGGCCGCGCGAGTTCCGCAACCTGCGCTGGACTCCCTCTCCGGACGCGATCCAGGCCCCGCGGCTGGCGGATTTCAAACCCAAGCTTGGACCGGTCGCAAGTTTCTCCGGCCCGGCCCTCACATCGTCCACCGACTTCACAATCCCCCCAGCCCAGGCCGTGGAGGGCAAGTTGCCCACCCTGGAGAACAGAATCGACGAGATCGGCGGCCAACTCGCCAGAAAATCCCTCGATTCAGGCCCGAAACAGGGCGTCTCAACGCCGTTCGGCTTCCAGGACAAATCCCCCGGCACGTTGGAGGGCTCTTTATTCGACCTCAAACGCACCCGCAACGGGGACCCCACCGACATGCTCCTGCGCGAATTCCGCGAGGTGTTCCGGCGCTTTGTCCGGGAAGGCTGGAGGCAGGAGATCCTGGAGAGATACGCCAAATCCCCCAACGAACTCCACGCCACCCAGTTCTTCATCCCCGACGTGGAGGCCTCTCAAGGCCCGAAGGCGTTTGGGATTCAGAATGGGGAAGCGGGACGCTGGCTGGCCCTTTACAAAGGGCGGATCGCACCGCCGGAGGATGGCACCTATTATTTCGTCGGCGGCGGCCACGATGTGCTCATCGTCCGCGTGAACGGGAAAGTCGTCCTGGATCGGTGCTGGAACGACCAACATCTCAACACCAAGGATTGGCAGGCCGATCAGAACTACGACTACGCCGTCACCAAGCTCCCGAACGGTTTGGCCAAGGGAGATCCGATGCGGATGAAAGCCGACCAGTTCTACGACATCGAGGTGCTCATCGGCGAGGAAGCGGGAAAAACCATGTTCGCTTGGCTGCTGGTGGAGCAGTCCGGCAAGGTTTATCAGAGAGATCCTCTGGGTAACCCGATCCTGCCCGTCTTCCGCACGGCGGACATCCCGATTCCCGAGCTGGACCCCGGTCAGAGCCTGCCGCCTTACCTACCCGACGGGCCGCTTTGGAGGGCGCTCCCGCTCCAGAGCAAGGAAAGAAACAACCTCGAGTCGATTTTCGGCCCGAAATAGGGCGTTGTTAAACGACTCCGCCTCCCGGGTGCGCGGTGAACTCCGCGCTCCCGGGGGGCGCTCCTCGGTTCTGCCCGGGCTTCTCCGGCGGGCCAGCCTTTTGCGGGCACACCGAACGTCCGCTGGCACCGCCCGCGAACCCCTCAATTCGGCCTGGCGAAATGATGCAGGGCATCAGTTGCGCCCCCCTCCTTTTCCCAACGCAGATACCCGCCGATGGCGCTGGAAACGTAGCGTTTAGCCGCAGCCACAGCGACGCTCAGAGATTTGCCTTTGCCGAGCTCCGCGGCGATGGCAGCCGAATAGGTGCACCCCGTCCCGTGCGTGCTCACCCCCGGCACAAACGGCGCGCGGAACTCCTCCACGCGCCCGTCCGCAAACAGCAGATCCAGGGCGACATCCCCGCGCAGATGCCCGCCTTTGACCAGGAAAGGCACCCCGAACCGGGCCACCAACTCCGCGCCCGCCTCCCGCATCGCGGCCACCGTGGTCACGGGGCGCCCGATCAACGCCGCGACTTCATCGAGGTTCGGCGTGACCACGGTCGCCATTCCAAAAAGGCGCTCCCGGTACACCGCCATCGCGTCGGGCTCCAGCAACGCATGGCCGCTGGTGGCCACCATCACCGGGTCCACCACGAGAGGAGGGCGCTGCCCCGTCAACTCCAGCGCCTTGAACTCGCGCTCCAACTCCGCGCAAACCGTCTCGAGCGTGACCCGCGAGTGCAACATCCCGGTTTTCAGGGCCGCCACGGGGAACGCCTCAAAAAGCAGACGCACTTGCGCGGCCACGATCTGCGGCTCCACCGCCTGAATGGCGCACACCTTGCCCGGCACCTCCGCAACCACGCAGGTCAGCGCCGTCACGCCATACACCCCAAGGGCGCTCATCGTCTTGAGATCCGCCTGGATGCCGGCGCCCGCGCTGTTATCTGAACCTGCAATCGTGGCAACAACCGGAAGGGTGGACATTTGGATTTCGATGGGAAGAATTCTCGGCGACCCTGCCTGTGTACGACAGCTCTCCGCCCCGCTGAATCAAAAAACGGTTTCCACCCATCTCCTGCCTCTTATGCCCCCCCCATTCACCGAACTCGCAGGGCTCAGCACCACGGTCGATCGCGTGGTTTACATGCCGCACCTTGAGGCCCCGGCGGACCGTCCTCATCCCTTCGTTTATTTCATCACCATCCACAACCATTCCTCGGAGACCGTCACGATTCGGGGCCGGAAATGGGTCGTCACCGACGAGGACAAAAGCAAGGTCGTGGTGGAAGGCGACGGCGTAGTCGGCAAATTCCCAAGGCTCGCGGTCGGCGAGACGTTCTCCTACAACAGCTACCACATCATCGCCGGAAAATCCTCGGCCGAGGGCGCGTTCTTCGGGGTCACCGACGCGGGCTGCCCCGTGTTCACCCGGATCCCCGCCTTCGAGATGCGCGTGCCGCCCGCTTCCTAACCCCGCGGCACTGGAGCGAGGCGCTGCTCACCGCGGTTTTTCGTCGGCTGTGCGCATCAGCGCCAATGCGTCGAGCATCGCCCCCGGCTCCCGGACGCGCACCGCAATCTCCCCCCTGCCTTTGGCCAGACGCACCCGCCCGGGCAGAGGCCCGAGCCGCACCCAAGTCCACTCGGGATGCGCGCCCAGACTCCACACGCGGGTCTCCCACACAGCCCTTCCGTCACTCCCGGCCGGCCCTCGCCAATCCACAAAAAACGAGTCGCCCCCCCCTGGCTCCGTGCGGACCCGCCCCCACAAATAGTATTCGCCCGCCTCGGCCACCTCCAAAGGCCAGCGGACCTTGGCCACGGGATCGCGCTCGCCCTTTTCCGGCACGGACACGTAACGGGCTCCGGAGGCCTCGGGATCGCTCTGCTCGATCATGGACGCCACCGGGCTGCCGGATTCCGCCTCGAAGCACACACTCCCCCCGACCCGCACCGGGGGACACTCAATCAACCGCCGATTCAGGCGTTCGAGAAGCGGGATTCGACCCAGAATCTGGCGGCCCAAGTCTTGCCCATCCAAGGCCAGAAGCGCGCGGTTCCAAGCGGGCTCGGTCACCGCGGGCTCGTTGTAAGGCGCCGCCGCACCCGCCGCCACGCGGCCAGAGGTTCCCTCCACCTCAACCAGCACCCTCTGATCACCGGATTCCACGCGGACCGGTGCGGCCGCAAACGCCTCCCGCCACTCCGCCACCGCCGCAGGCCCGGCAAGCTGACTGCCGATCCGCAGCCACAAAGCCACTCCTGCAGTTCCCCGGGCGGATGGCGCGCCGTGATCCACCGTCACGCGCAACACTCCGTGCGGGTTTTCGTCCGCCACCAAAAACACCGGCGCGGTTCCGCCGTCCCGTCCCCGGCTCCAAGGAACGCGGATCCCCACGGCAGCCGTGCCCTTGCTAAACACCAGCGCCATTCCGGGCGGGATCTCGCGTTGCCATGGGCCGCTATTGCCCAATCGCCCCAAGTCCACGGCCTCTTGGCCGATCCAGAGCGCGTCCAAGTCTTTGGGGAACACAAAATGCGATTCGAGGGTAGGCGCCTCCGGAGGCGCCACGCCCTGCTTATAAACCGCCAGCCCAACCGCATCCCGGTCGCGCTGAGCCGCTGTCCAGAACGGCTGTAAATGCAGGCTCTTCTGGTGCCCGCTGCCTTCGGCAATCCGCGCTTTGCCGTAAGGATCATGGCGCGCATCGGGAATAAAACAGCAGCGCGCCAAGGTGCGCGGTCCGGGCAAATCCACCGTCAACGGCAGATCCATCTTTCCGCCGTAACCGGCGCCGGCAGAGATTGGAGAGCCGATTGGCGGGTTGTGGCGGCAGCCACGCGTGGAAAAGAAGGTGCTCATCGAGAACCCCCAAGCCTCGGAGATAATCGTAATCGCGGCTGCGCGCCCCGCCCAACCGCAGGGAGGGGGGATAAAAATTCAACGCCAGATCCGTCCAGAAGAACTCCAGCAACCTGCGCGCTTGCTCCCGGGCTTCAGGCCTTCGGGCGAAGGCCTCAATGAGAAGCAAATCATCCAGATTCACCCCTTAATAAGTGGGGCTGACATATTCGTGAACCCCTTGTTCCCAGAGCACGTGCAGGAATATCTCCAGACGCCGATAACCCGCCTCGGCCACCTCCGGGCGCCCAAGCGCCTCTCCCAAAAAAATCAGGTCCCCGGCGTTCATCAGCGCGATGTTGGTGTAGCCCGGATCCACCCGGTGCCGCAGCAGTCCGTCCACCGCAAAAACCATCGTTTCCTGAAGCACCGCTTTCGCGGGGTCCGAGAGTGTATCCCGGTGCCGCAGCCAGAGGAGGGCGGCGGTTTGCATGCAGAAATCCACCGCGTTGCGATCGAGAATCTCGGTCTGACTCCAATACCAGCGGAAATTGCCGTAAGTGGAGCTTGCCGGGTTGCGATCCTGCATCTGCGCAGCCATTCCGAGCAAAGAAGCCACCCGCTCCGGGCGCTGTCGGCCCTCGCAATACGCCAAGGCGGCCGAAAACATTTCCCGAACGCCCAACATCGGCTCGCGATTCCCGGCACGGGTCCACGCCGATTCCGCCCGCTTCAATCCTCCCTCAATCATCAGTTCCCCGGCCGGTTCTCCTCCGGCAGAGGACACAGTGCAAAGACCGGCCACGGCCAGCATCAGGGGGAGGAGGGGGAAAACGACGCGGCATCCTTGTCGACAACCCGCCACGGCTCGTTTTCTTCATGGGAATTCTTGGAACCCCGCCCCGAACCCGGACTGGACGGCTCTTAACTCAGTCCCCAGGATGCCGCCCCCTCATGAAACGCCTCGCACCTTTTTGCGCCGTCCTTTCCCTGGTTTTCACTCCGCTGGGCGCCGGCCCGGTTCAAGCTCAGGAAACAGCCGCCGCACCCGCCGGAACGTTGCGGATCTCGGAAAGCCTCTGGCACGGATTCAACAAACAAACCTTCCCCCTGGACGCGCACGCCGGTTATGTCGTGACTCCCAAATCCCCCGCCCCCGGCAAACCCTGGGTCTGGCGCACCTCGTTTCCTGATTACCACGCGGAGACGGACATCCTTCTCCTGGAACGCGGATACCACGTGGCGCATCTCGACGTGGTCTCGATGCTCGGCGCCGACTCGGCGCTGGATCGGATGGACGCATTTTACTCCCTGGTGCGGCAACGCTGGGGGCTCGCTGAAAAACCGGCGCTCGAAGCGGTCAGCCGCGGCGGGCTTCCCGCCTATCGCTACGCGGCCAGACGCCCCGAACGCGTGGCCTGCATTTACGCAGATGTGCCGGTGATGGACCTCAAAAGCTGGCCCCTCCAACGCGAGGATTCCCGGAAACCCTTGCAGGACGCCCTCAAATTCTACGGCTGGAACAGCGAGGACGAGTTGCGCGCCTACAAGGGGAACCCTCTCGATTTGCTGGCCCAAATCGCCCGGGCGAAAATCCCGCTCCGCCATCTCATCAGCCTCAACGACAAAGTCGTGCCGCCCGAGCAAAACACCCTCGAAGCGCAACGCCGACTCCAAGCCATCGGCTGGGACATCGAACTGGCGATCGTTGCCGAGGGGAACAAACTCGAGGGGCATCATTTCCCAATGGCCGAGGCAGAAAAAACCGCCGCGTTCATCGAAAAACACGCGGCCGTAAAGGCGGCCACCCCTTAACCCCGATTCGCCCACGATCCGCGGT
The DNA here is from genome assembly GCA_945860355.1 of Chthoniobacter flavus. Lineage (GTDB taxonomy): Bacteria > Verrucomicrobiota > Verrucomicrobiia > Chthoniobacterales > Chthoniobacteraceae > CAIURC01. The sequence goes on from CAMARB010000006.1 coordinate 43,658, forward strand.
TCCGAACCGCCCGGGAGGACGGAGCGTAAAACGCGATTCTCAGGGTTTGGGCAGATCCCCTTCCTCAATCCGGACCTTGGCGGATTTCACCTCCGTCCACCGTTCCGGGGCGAATCGGAACAGGGCCGAGAATTCCGCCCCGAAATAATAGCCGTCCCCGGGCCAGCCGAAGTGGTGAATGAGGTAGGGCGCCACGACGAGATACTTGTCGTAAACGGCCACGATCCACGGAAAAGGCTGCGTGCTCTGGGGCTGCAGTGCGGCCAGATTGACCCGGGCCCGCGCCAGATGTTCCCCGGTCGGGTTGTGGATGCTGGCGCTCACAAAATAGCCCCGGCGCAGCTCGCGTTTCACCGCCTCGGGCAACACAAAATCCAGCGCATACGGCGTCAGCTTCAGGGAGCGATGCTCCGGATCGATCCCGGTGCACAAGAGCACGGTCAATGGCGCGTCCGTTTCAGGGTTTTTGCGCAAAGGATCCAACTCCCAGAGACGCCCCCGGGCCAGACGCCCTTCCCAGCCGGCCACGGGCTTGGGATTGAGACGTTCGATCACCCGCACACTCAGCGGTAGATTGGAGAAGAACCCCAGTCGCTCCGAGGCCGGCGCATCGGCCGCCGCCCCGGTGCTCTGGATCAACACCTGCGGCTGGGATCTGCCAATGTCCTCCAGCAAATCGGCCAGCTGGACCGCCGCCCGTTTGTACGCCCGCTGATCGACCCGCAGGGCCATGGGCACCACCACCGTCTCCGCCTGGTTGTCGTACCGCATCTGCCCCGCCTGCTCGAGCTCCAGGAGTCCCCGGAACCGGTTCAACCCCTTCACAAGCCGCTCCAACCGCTCTTTCTTTGTTTCAACCGGGGAAACTCCCCCGCCCCCTGTTTTCCCGTGAACCGCCTCCGGCGTGTTGGAATGCCCGTGGGTGTCGCCCCCGGACGCGGGAGGGGACGCGGGAATCCCCCCGTGGGGTTTCGATCCCGGGCCGGGGTGACCCGGGGGGGCCGTGGGGGCGCTCGGGGCCTTGGCGTTCTGCGAGGACTCGGTTTTGAGCAGCTCGGCAAGGGGCGTTTTGAGGTCCAGAAAAGGATCCAGCGCCGATCCCAGCAGGGCCGAGCCCGGCCGCCCCGCTCCGTCCCCAACCGGGGCGCCGGAGGTATCGGCGGCGATCCCTGCGCCCGGCAGAGAAAGAGCCGCCAGCCAGAGGCAGGAGAAAGCGCGGGTGCGGAATGGAAAGAAACGTGACACGGGAAGAATTTTCGCCCGTCCCAAGAGCACAATCCGTGCGGGACACCCGGGCTCCCCGGCCCAGGAAGGTTTTTTCTCCCCGCTAAACGGCTCCGCGGGCCCGGAAAAATTTTCCCCGCACTTTTTTCTAAAGTCCCCCGGGCGACCCGCCGATAACTCATTGTGAACACCAGCCTTTCATCCTCCCTCTCGGCCCTGCGCGCGCTGGAAACCCAACAGGGCGTCACGGCCAACAACCTCGCAAATCTCAGGACCCCCGGATTCAAGAGCCGACGCGTGGAATTCCGGGAAGGCATCGAGGGAGAGGTGGACGTCACCAGCAGGCCGGTGAACCCGGAGACCGGCATGAGCGCGCAAACCGGTTTCCCCCTGGACTTTGCGATCCAAGGCGCCGGCTATTTCGCCGTGGACATGGGCAACGGCACACAAGCCCTCACCCGGGATGGCAGTTTCCGGGTGTCCCCGGAAGGTTCGGTGGTGACCGTCAGCGGCCGGCCCGTCGTCGGCTTTCCCCCGGTGCCTCCCGGCAGCACGGGCGTCTCGGTTTCACCCACCGGCGCGGGCAGCTTTCGGACTCCGGAGGGAGATATAAATTTCCAACTCCCCCTGGCCCAGGTGCCCAACCCGCAGGGGCTCGAAAACCTCGGGGGCAACCTGCTGGGAATCACCCCGGCCTCGGGGGCACCGCAGTTCGGCAACCCGAGCTCCGGAGGGTTGGGGCCGATCGCCCGGGGCGCCCTTGAGCTTTCGAACGTCGATCCGGTCAAAGAAATGGTGAGTCTGCTGGAGGTCAAAGGCGCCTATTCGGCCAGCCTCAAAGCCATCCAAACGGCCGACGAAATGGCGGGCGAAGCCAATAACCTGATACGGCGCTCCTGATCCGGGGCGCGGGCGGAGGGCGCAAACCGGGGAGCTATGGGAGCTATGGGAAACATGGGAGATAGGGGGCGGCCTTTACGCGGACGCCCTCCCGGAGCATGTTCTCGGGCGTGGCAACCCCCTCAACCCCTGCCCCCGGCCCACCGCCTTCACAGGACCAATCTGCAACGCCGCTGTTCTCGGCCCGGGGCCTCACCAAGATCTACGGGTCCGGCGCGGGCCAGATCCGCGCCTTGGACGGCCTGGACCTGGATCTTTACGCGGGGGAACTCGTCGTGCTCCTGGGCGCGTCCGGGAGCGGCAAATCCACGCTGCTCAACAACCTCGGCGGACTCGACGTGCCCAGCACCGGCTCCCTGACATATCAGGGGCGGGACCTCGCCGGCGCGGACGAGGACGCTCTGACCGAGTTCCGGCGGCACTCGGTGGGGTTCGTGTTCCAGTTCTACAACCTCATCCCCAGCCTGACGGGCCGCGAAAACGTGGCGCTCATCACCGACATCGCCCGGGATCCCATGCCCCCCGAGGAAGCCCTCGCCCTGGTGGATCTGGCGGATCGCATGGACCATTTCCCCTCGCAAATGTCCGGCGGCGAACAACAACGCGTCGCCATCGCCCGGGCCATCGCCAAGCGGCCCGAGGTGCTGCTTTGCGACGAACCCACCGGCGCGCTCGATGTGAAAACCGGGATCACCGTCCTGGAGGCCATCGAACACGTCAACCGCACCATGGGCACGTTGACGGTCATCATCACCCACAACGCCGCACTCGCGGAAATGGCCGACCGCGTGATCCACCTCTCCGACGGGCGGATCGTGGAGATCCAGAAAAACGCCCAACGGCGTCCGGCCCGTTCGCTGGTATGGTGAAAAAACCGAGGCCCCGGTGGATCCACCCGCTCCACCTCAAACTGCTGCGGGACATCGCAAAGATGAAGGGCCAGATGACGGCGGTGAGCCTGATCATGGCCTGCGGCTTGGCGATGATGATCCTCTCCCGCAGCCTGTTGCTCTCGCTGGAATCCACCCGGGACGCCTATTACCAGAGCACCCGTTTTGCCGACGTGTTCTGCGATCTCAAACGCGCCCCCAACGCGCTCCGCACCCGGCTCAGCCAGATCGAAGGCGCCGCCGCCGTGGAAACCCGGGTGAAAGGCAAACTCACCCTGGACCTGCCCGGCTTGAGCGAGCCCGCCGACGGCCTGGTTCATTCCCTCCCTGAGGACCGGCCCCAGCTCCTCAACCGGCTTTTCCTGCGCCAAGGGCGGCTGCCCGAAACCGGCCGGCGCGGCGAGGTCGCCGTGGGCGAGGCTTTTGCCAAAGCGCACGGATTCCAACCCGGGCACGAACTCTCGGCCGTGCTCCACGGGGCGCGGCAGCGGCTCACGATTGTCGGCATCGTGCTTTCCCCGGAATACGTCTTTGAATCGCGTCCCGGGGACGCCCTGCCGGACAACCGGCGGTTCGGCGTTTTCTGGATGAACGAGCGGGAGCTGGCCTCCGCGTTTCAGCTGGAGGGCGCATTCAACAGCGTGCTGGTGGACGTCGCGCCCGGGCACTCCCAGGCGGCCGTGATGGCGGACCTCGACCGGCTGCTCGCGCCCTACGGGGGCCTGGTGGCCTACAACCGCAAAGACCACGCCTCCGCCACCCGCCTCGATGACGAGCTGCGGGTCATGGAGGGGTTGTCACTGGTTTTTCCCGCCGTGTTCCTGAGCATCGCCGCGTTCATGACCAGCGCCCTGCTCACACGGCTCGTCCGGCTCCAGCGCGAACAAATCGCCCAGCTCAAGGCCCTGGGATATTCCTCCCTCCAGGTCGGATTCCATTACCTCCAGTTCGCGCTCGTCATCGTCGCCGTCGGGCTCGTCACCGGCGCCATCGCCGGCCTCTGGCTCGGCAGCAACGTGGTCCATTTCTACGAGCGGTTCTTCCAGTTCCCGGAGCTCCGGTTCCACCCGAATCTTCCCTGGATCGGCGTGGCGTTTTTCGTGAGCGCGGCCGCCGCATTCCTGGGCGTCGTCGCCGCCGTGCGCCAGGCCGTCCGGCTGCCGCCCGCAGAGGCGATGCGCCCCGAACCGCCCGCGCAGTTCCGGGCCTCGCTGTTTGAGCGGATCGGATTGTCGCGCCTCGCAAGCCCCGCCTTCCGCATGATCCTGCGCAACATCGAGCGCAAACCCTGGCACGCCGCGTTCACCGCCCTGGGCCTCGCCCTGGCCACCGGAATCCCCGTCGTCCCGGGCGCCATGCGCGACGGGATCGGCTTCCTCCTCGACTTCCAATGGGACCTCGCCCAACGCCAGGACGCCAGCCTCTCGCTGGTGGAACCCGGCTCCGCCTCCACCCTCAATGAAATCCGGCACCTGCCCGGGGTGCTCACGGCCGAACCCTTTCGCACCGTCCCCGCGCGGCTGCGGTTTGGCCACGCGTCCCGGAGACTCGGCATCACCGGCCTGCCCCGGGACGCCCTGCTCAACCGGGTGCTCGACGCCCGGGGCGAGCCCATCGCCCTGCCGCCCGAGGGGTTGCTGGTTTCCGCCAAACTGGCCGAGGTGCTCGGCGCCCGGCCCGGCGACCGCGTCCTGCTGGAAATCCAGGAGGGCCGACGGCCCCGGCTCGAAACGGTGATCCAAGGGTTACTCACCGACTACGCCGGGTTGTCGGCCTACATGGAGATCAAAGCCCTGCAACGGCTCATGCGCGAGGGCGGCACGGTCAGCGGCGCGCATCTCGCCCTGGATCCCGCGCGCTGGGAGGCGTTTCTGGAACGCATCCGGGAGTCGCCCCGGGTCGCCTCGTTGGCGGTGAAAGACGCCGTGCGCAAGTCGTTCCGGGAAAGCACGGCGGAAATGATCGGGATGATCCAGAGCCTGTATTTTGGCTTCGCCGTCGTGGTGGTGTTTGGCGTGGTTTACAACAGCGCCCGCATCGCACTCTCCGAACGCAGCCGCGACCTGGCCACGCTGCGGGTCATCGGGTTCACCCACCGCGAAGTGCTCTGGATCATGGTGGGCGAGATTGCCCTGCTCACCGTGGTCGCCGTCCCCGTCGGACTCGCCCTGGGCAGTCTCCTGGCCACGCTCATCGTCCACACCGCCAGCACCGAGACGGTGCGGATGCCGCTCGTGCTCTCGGCGCGCACCTACGCCACCGCCGCTCTCCTCGTCGCCGTCTCCGCCTCCGTCTCCTGCGCCGTGGTCAGCCGCAGGATCCGCCACCTGGACTTGCTTGCCGTCCTCAAATCCACCGAATAATCCCCCCCAGACCGCACGGAAAAGAGCTTTGAATCACGCACCCTCCCCGCAGTTTGAACCCATGGCACCTTCCTCTCCCACGCCGCGCGATCACGCCCCCGCCGACGGCGCTCCCCGCCGCGGCGCCAAGAAGGGCGCTTGGCGAAAAGCGATTCCCACGGGACTCGGCATCGCGCTGCTCGGGGCCATCGCCCTAGGGCTCCTGCCCAAACCCGTGGAGGTGGAAACCGCGCCCATCCACACCGGCCCGCTCAAGGTGACCGTGCTGGAGGAGGGCAAAACCCGGATCCGGCAACGGCACATGATTTCGCCCCCGGTGCCCGGCTACCTGCAGCGGATCATTTTGCGGGCCGGTGACCGGATTGAGGCGGGCCGCACGGTGTTGGCGGTGATGGAAGGGGAATGGTCCACGTTTCTCAACCCGCGGGCCCGGGCCGAAACCGAGGCGCGGATTCAAATCGCCGAGGCGGCCCGGTTGCGCAGCGACTCGGAGGTGGACCGCGCGCGGGCGGCGCTGGACCTTGCCCAAAAAGAGCGGACCCGCTCCCAGGCGCTCCAGGAAAGCGGGTCCATTTCCGTCAAGGAATGGGAGGCCGCCGACAACCAGGTCACCGTGTTGACCCGGGCCCTGCGGGTGGCGGAGTTTTCGCGGCAGGTCGCCGAGTTCGAACTCGCGCAGGCCAAAGCCACCCTGCAACAGGCGCAAGCCCCCAACGGGGCGAAAGCCGAGCCTTATCGGATCGTGGCGCCCGTCACGGGTTTTGTGCTCGGGGTTTCGGAGGAAAACGCGCGGTGGGTGGCCGCCGGCACCCCGCTCATGGAAGTGGGCGATCCCCGGGATCTCGAGGCGGAGATTGAGCTGCTCTCGAGCGATGCCGTGGCGGTCCGCCCGGGCGCCCCGGTTTCCATCGAGGAATGGGGTGGCCCCGCGCCGCTCCGGGCCAGGGTGAGCCTCATTGAACCCGGCGCGTACACCAAAGTCTCCGCCCTCGGCGTGGAGGAACAACGCGTCAAAGTGCGCGTGGAGTTTACAGAAGATCTCCCGGCCGATCACCCGCTCGGGGACCGGTTCCGGGTGGAGGCGCGGATTGAAACCTGGAGCGCCCCGGACGTGCTCCAAGTGCCCACCGGCGCGCTCTTTCGCCGCGGCGGGGATTGGCTGACTTTTGTCGTGGAAAACGGCAAAGCCCGGGTGCGCAAAGTCGAGATTGCGCACAACAACGGCGTGTCCGCCGAAATCCGCGCCGGGCTGCGGGCCGGGCAACGCGTCGTGCTGCATCCGCCCGACACATTAAGCGAGGGCAAACCCGTCCGCCCCCGGGAAAACACCCGGCCTTGAAACGGCCTTGATCGAGCCTTGAGCCGCCGCAGGGCGAACGCATCTAAAAAGCGCGACGAACCCGCACGCGGGGCTCGCTCCGATGCCGGAGGCATCCCCGAACGTAGCCGGGGGTGGAGCGAAACGACACCCCCGGAAGGCCGCCCCCCCGGGACGGCACCCCGGCAGGGCGTGCCAGAGACCACCCGGGCAACAAATCCTCTGCCACCCCTCCGCGGGGTGGGCTGTTTTTGGGACCGCGTTCCGGGGGTGTCGCTGCGCTCGCCCCCCGGCTACTCTCTGTGTTCCCCTCGGGAACAATCCCCTCCGGGCTGCTACCCGCTCAGAGATCTTGTGCGTCCCCTTCCCTCGCCGAGACAAAGCCTCCTCCCTGGGCCTGACCGCCGCCGCCATCGAGTCCACCCTGTACAACGCGTTCGGGGCCCGGCAGATCTCCTCCATCTACACCCCCAGCAACGAATACGCCGTGATCCTGGAGGTCACCCCCGAGTTTCGCAGCGATCCCAACGCGCTGGGCATGATTTATCTGCGCGGCGCCCAACCCGCCCCCATCCCGCTCAGCGCCGTCGCCGAGGTCACGCGTTCGGTTGGCCCGCTGACCGTGGCCCATTACGGGCAGATGCCGGCCGTCACCCTCTCGTTCAACACGGCGCCGGGCGTCTCGGTCAGCCAAGCCATCACGGCCATCGAAGCGGCCGTGGCCGACTCCCTGCCGGCCTCCCTCCACATGGCGTTCCGCGGCGATGCCGCCGCGTTCCAAACCGGGCTCCGCGGCCTGAGCCTTTTGCTGCTGCTCGCGGTGCTGGTGATCTACCTCGTCCTGGGCATCCTTTACGAAAGTTTCATCCATCCGCTCACGATTCTCTCCGGACTCCCGGCCGCGAGTTTCGGCGCCCTGCTCACCCTGCTGGCCTTCAAGATGGAGCTCAATGTCTACGGCTTTGTCGGCATCCTCATGCTCATCGGCATCGTGAAGAAAAACGCCATCATGATGATCGACTTCGCACTGGACGCCCAAAAACACCGGGCCCTGCCGCCCGCGCAAGCCATCGAGGAGGCCTGTCTGGTGCGGTTCCGCCCGATCATGATGACCACTTTTGCGGCGCTCATGGGGGCGCTGCCCATTGCGCTGGGTTTGGGCGCAGGCGCCGAGGCGCGACGCCCCCTGGGGTTGGTTGTGGTGGGCGGGCTCCTGGTTTCCCAGCTGCTCACGCTCTATCTGACGCCGGTGCTGTACCTCGGACTTGAACGCATCCAAACCTGGCTGGCACCCCGGCGTCGGCCGGTTCAGACGGCGACAAGCGAAGGTTTCGCCGCCTGAATTCCACTCCCGGCTCAAAATCCTGCGCAACCGGGCAATCTTACCGGTGTTTGAGTGGCATCCACGTCTCTGCCTCCCCATTTCTCCCGATGAACCCCTCCCGATTCGCCGCACTCGCCGCTCTCTGCCTTTTTTCCCAGCCCGCCGTTTTCGGCCAAGCCCCCGTCAAACCCAACATCATCGTCGTTTTTGTCGACGACCTGGGTTACGCCGACATCGGGCCTTTCGGCGCAACCCGACAGAAAACGCCGCACATCGATCGCATGGCGAAGGAGGGCATGAAACTCACCAGCTTTTACGCCGCCCCGGTCTGCTCGGTTTCCCGGGCGCAACTGCTCACCGGCTGTTACGGGGCGCGGATTTCCGTGCCCGGCGTCTATTTTCCGGGCTCAAAAAACGGGCTCAACCCGGCGGAGTTCACCATCGCCGAACGGCTCAAGGAACACGGATACGCCACGCTCTGCGTGGGCAAATGGCATGTCGGGGACCAACCCGATTTCCTCCCGACCCGGCAGGGCTTCGACCACTACCTGGGGCTCCCCTACTCCAACGACATGCAGCGCAAACCTCTGGGCCAAACCGAGAACGTCGTGCCCCTGGTTCGGGACGAAAAGGTCGAGGAACTGCTCAAGGACGCCGATCAAAGCCGTCTCGTCGAACGCTACACGGAGGAGGCGCTCGGTTTCATCCGCGCCCATCAAGCCCAACCGTTCCTGCTCTATTTCCCGCACACGGCGGTCCACACCCCCATCGCACCCGGGGCGGCGTTTAGCGGCAAATCGGCCAATGGCCGGTTTGGGGATTGGGTGGAGGAAGTCGACTGGAGCACGGGGCGGATCCTCGACACGCTCCGGGAATTAAAGATGGAGAGCCGGACCCTGGTGATTTTCACCAGCGACAACGGCCCGTGGCTCGTGAAAAAAAGCGACGCCGGCAGCGCGCTCCCGCTGCGCGGAGGAAAAGGCAGCACCTGGGAGGGCGGCGTTCGGGTGCCCACCCTGGCATGGTGGCCCGGCCGGATCGCCCCGGGAACACAGTCCGATGCGGTCATGGGCACCATCGACCTGCTGCCCACCGCCGTGGCTCTCGCCGGGGGCGAACTCCCGGCCACACCCGTCGTCGACGGACGGGATATTTCCCCGGTGCTCCTGGGTAAAACCGCAAAATCCCCGAGGGAAACCCACTACTACTTCAGGGGCTACGAGCTGGAGGCGGTCCGCCAAGGCCCGTGGAAACTGGCCATCACCCCCCAGGCCCAGAGTATGGGCCTTCCGATCGCGCCCGACGCGCTCTCCAAACAAGCGCACCTCTATCATCTCGACAACGACATCGCCGAAACCACCGATGTGGCCGCGCAAAACCCCGAGATCGTGGAACACCTCCTTGGCGTGGCCCGGGAGACGCAGGCGGAGATCGGCGGCGCCAACCCCAAGGCGCGGCGCCCGGCTGGTGTGGTTGAACAGCCGACCACGCTATACCCGGCGGAACCCGCGCTTCGGAAAGGGAGGTCGCAGTAAGGGCAACGGGGCGCGCGCCACGGTTCATGCGCCCCTCGAGGACTTCACCCGCGAAGGACACCTGCGGATGGCGCAGGGTGATCTGCTGGGGACAGACCAACTGGGATCTCACCGCATTTTCCTGCGGTTTTCTTAATTGCCGTCCCTATTGGTTCTTCTACGCGTTGGCAAAGCCGCTTCCCAACGCCTACGGCGTCCCCGTCCTCCAGCCCAAGGTTGCGGTCGCCAGACCGCTACCTTGGGACCATATCCCACGAAACGTTTCAACCCCAACGGGGTTGCGCCCCATACGCCGTTCTCCCATCCGTCCCGGCCGGAACCGCCTTGCGGTTCAATCGTTACTCCA
>CAMARB010000007.1 GCA_945860355.1 Chthoniobacter flavus
CTGCAGGAGTCGCTGAGCAAAGTGCTTGCGAGATACTGGTCGAACGCCGGTCTCGTTTGCGACTTGGTGGGCGCAAAGGGCTGGCTCGCGGCCCAAGCAAACTCTACCTCTCCGAGCGTATTACCCACACCGTAGTGTAAATGGTATTATTTGTCCGCCTCGGCGGATCCCTCCTTCTGGGCGCTTATGCGCTGGCCCCTCTTCAGGCGGGGCAACCCACGACTCCCACAATCACCGATTGCGGCCACAAAGTGGGCCCCTGGGATACCTCCATCTACACCGGCTTTAGCCTCAGCCAAGGCACGGTGGACTCCTTGAACCTCAACGCCGGGGTGCGCTCCATCGGCACCTGGACCGACCGCGAGGTGCTGCTGTTCGCCGACTACCTCTACGCGGAAACCAACAGCACGTCCGACGCCGATGTGTTCCGTGCTGGCGCCCAATACAACTGGCTTTTCTCCGAGCGCGCCTACGTGGGTCTGCGCACCAACTTCCTCTCCGACGCGATTGCGGACGTGGACTATCGCCTCAGCCTGAACCCCACCTTGGGTTACACCCTTTACAAGAACGACCGGGCCAAATTGTCGGTCGAAGCCGACCCGGGTTACACTTGGGAGAAGCAGTCGGGGATCAGCCGCGACTTCCTGAACCTGCGGGCCGCCGAGCGTTTTGAGTGGGCGTTTGAGAACGGCGCGAAGTTCTACCAGACGCTCGAGTATCTGCCTGAGGTGGAAGATTTCGGCAGTTACCTCATCGCGGCGGAGGCCGGCCTGGAGGTGCCCCTGAGCGCGAAACTCAAGCTGCGTCTCGCGGCCCGGGACACCTACGACAGCACGCCCGCCGCGGGCCGGGACAGCAACGATCTCACCTTGTTGACAGGCCTGAGCTACGCGCTCGCCGACGCGGCTCCCGTGAAGTGCAAGGCCTGCCGCTGGGAGGCCGCTGACAAGCCCGCGCCGAAGCCGGAACAGAACGTCTGGCTGACCACCGGCAGCATCGGCTACACAATGATCACCGGCAACGCCGACGCCGCCCTGCTCACCCTGGGCCTGGACACGGTGAAATACACCGACGCGGACGAGATCCGGCTCGGTGCGCTCGGCGCATACGGCGAGGCGGACGGCGCGCGCAACAACCAGATGGCGCGGGCGAAAGCCCAGTACAACCGGGTCCTCAAAGGCCCGTTTTACGCCGGTCTGAGCACCGACTTCCTGCATGACGACGTGGCGGACCTGAGCTATCGCATCACCCCGTCGGCGTTGCTGGGGGCGTACCTCATCAAGACCGAGACCACCAAGCTGGCCGTCGAGGCGGGTCCGGCCTACACCTTTGAGAAGCAGGGCGGCGAGGAAGCCAACTACTTCTCGGTGCTGGTGCGGCAGCGCTTCGACACGGTTCTCAACGCGCGCACCAAGGTCTTCCAGTCCGCTGCGGCGCTCTTCAATGTCGAGAACGGCGACGACTACATTCTCACCGGCGAAATCGGCACGGACGTGAAGCTCGTTGGAAACTTCAACCTGCGGGTCTCGCTCCAGGACATCTACGATCCCTTGCCCGCCGCCGGGGCCGAGGAAAACGAGCTGCGCCTGATCTCGGGCATCTCGATCAATTTCTAGGCGGACTCCCGCCGGACCCAAAAAGCGCCAGGGCTTCTAAGGCCTTGGCGCTTTCGGCTCCGGCAGGCGCGCCGGCAGCCGCCGCGACGCTTCCCCGCGCGTGGGGTTTGCCAAGATCGCACGGGGCGTTTGACGCGGAGGCGGCTGGATGTGAGACATTCGGAATGAGCACCATCATCTGGTCGATGATTGCGGCGGCGTGTTTCACGCTGGCGGCAATCCACGGGCTGGTGTGGTGGTTTTACCGGAGCCGCAGGGATCGCCTGGCGTATGTGTTCCTGGCCTCCGCGACGGGCACCATGGCGCTGGTGGAGATCGCCATGATGACCGCGCCCACCCCCGAGGCGTTCGCCACGGCTTTGCGCTGGTATCATGTGCCGGTGTGGGTGGATTTCCTGGCCATCATGGCCTTTGTCCGGCTTCACCTCAGGGCCGGCAGGCTGTGGCTGGGCTGGGTCGCCGTGGGCGCGCGCACGGTGTCGCTGGTGTTGAATTTCACGGTCGGCCTGAACCTCAATTACCTCTCCATGACGGGGCTCCAGCAGGTGCGGTTCCTGGGCGGCGACGTGTCGCTGCCGATGGGGGTGCCCAATCCCGCGATGCTCGTGGGACAGACGGGGCTGCTTTTCCTGCTGCTTTTTGTGTCCGACGCCGCGCTCACGGTTTGGCGCCGGGGCGAACGCCGGCGGTCGCTGTTAGCCGGGGTCAACACGGCGTTTTTCATCCTGCTCGGCTCCATTCAAACCGTCCTCTCCCACTGGCACGTGGTGAATGTGCCGGCCGTGGCCAGCCTCTATTTCATGGGGGTGATTTTGCTGATGACCTTTGAGTTGAGCTGGGACGCGCTGCGGGCGGGCAGGCTGGAGGAGGAGCTGCGCTCCACGAAGGAGGGCAAACGGCGGGAGGTCGCGCATCTGGGGCGCGTGGCGACACTCGGCGAGCTTTCCATGACCCTGGCGCACGAGATGAACCAGCCCCTGGCCATCATCCTCAGCAACGCCCAGGCGGCCCAGCGCCTCCTGGCAAAACCCCAGCCCGACCTGCCCGAGGTGCGCGACATCCTCGGGGACATCGTCAGCGCCGATCTCCGGGCGGCGGAGGTAATCCAGCGGATGCGGGTCCTGCTGAAGCGGGGGGAGACGCCCCGGCAACTTCTCGACCTCAACGACGTGCTCGCCGAGGTGCTCCAGCTCATGCGCGGCGCCCTGCGGGAACGCCGGGTGACCCTCACCCAGGAGGCGGCCCCGGCGCTCCCCGGCGTGCTCGGGGACCGTGTGCAACTCCAGCAAGTGTTCCTCAACATGATTCTCAATGCCTGCGAGGCGATGCAGGACACGCCCCCCGTGAGCCGCCAACTCCGTGTCCGCGCCGAGTCCGCGGGGCAGGAGGTGCGCGTTTCCGTGACAGACTCCGGCCGCGGTTTGCCACCCGACGTCGAGCCCCTCTTTGAGCCGTTTTACACTTCCAAAGACCAGGGCCTCGGCATGGGGCTGGCCATCTGCCGGTCCATCGTCTCGGCGCATCAGGGCCGACTCCGGGCGTTTCCCAACCCGGACGGCGGCGCCACTTTTGAAATGACTCTCCCGGCCCTGGAGGGCCCGTCATGAGTTCTCCGGGCACGGTTTATCTGGTGGACGACGAGCCGGACCTGCTCAAGGCCCTGACCAGGCTGCTTGGCGCCGAGGGGTTTGACGTGCGCGCGTTTGCATCGGCGGAGGAGTTCCTCGCCAGCCCCCGGCACGAGCCCGTCGCCTGTCTGGTGTTGGACGTGGCCATGCCCCGACTCGACGGCATCCAACTCCAGGACCGGCTCATTGAGCAGGGCTCGCTTTTGCCCGTGATTTTCCTCACCGGCCACGGCGACATCCCCATGAGCGTCCGCGCCATGAAATCCGGCGCGGTGGATTTCCTGACGAAGCCCGTCCAGGACGCCGACTTTCTGCGGGCCGTGCGGGCGGCGCTGGAGCTGGCGGGAGCGCGCGCGGCGGAAAACGAGCAGGTCTCCGGGATCCAATCCTGCGTGGACCGGCTCACCCGGCGGGAGCGCGAGGTGATGGATCTGGTGGTGGCGGGGCTGCTGAGCAAACAGATTGCGGCGCGGCTGGGCACCGTGGAGCAAACCATCAAGGTGCATCGGATGCGGGTGATGGAGAAAATGGAGGTGCAATCCGTGGCGGAACTGGTGCGCCGGGTGGGTCTGATTTCCCGGGGTCCGGGCACGGGATTGAACCAAGGTTGAATATCCGGCGCGGGGCGTTTAGGGCATGAGAACGTCCCCGGGTGCGGCATTTTTGCCGGCCGGACGATCGAAGAAACCCACGCACCGTGAAATTCACACCCAAAAACAGACTTCTCGCGCTGGCCCTCGGGCTGGCTCTCTGCGGCTCGGCGGACGTTCAAGCCGCCGACAAAAAACCCAATATCCTCATCATCTGGGGAGACGACATCGGGCAGTTCAACATCAGCGCCTACAACCGGGGCATGATGGGATACAAAACCCCGAACATCGACCGGTTGGCCGCGCAGGGGGCGTTGTTCACCGACTGGTACGGCCAGCAGAGCTGCACCGCCGGCCGGGCCGCGTTGATCACCGGCCAGTCCCCGATCCGCACCGGCCTCACCAAGGTGGGGCTTCCCGGCGCGCCCGAGGGCATGAAGAAAGGCGACCCGACCATCGCCACCCTGCTCAAGGCGCGCGGGTACATGACCGGGCAGTTCGGCAAAAACCATCTCGGCGACCGCGATGAGATGCTGCCCACCGCCCACGGATTCGACGAGTTCTTCGGCAACCTCTACCACCTCAACGCCGAGGAGGAACCCGAGAACCCCGATTACCCCAAGGATCCGGAGTTCAAGAAAAAGTTCGGCCCGCGCGGGGTGCTCCATTCCTTCGCCAAAGCCGACGGCGGCCAGCAGATTGAGGACACGGGCCCGATGACCCGGAAACGGATGGAGACCGTGGACGACGAGGTGACGGTCAAGGCGCTCGACTTCATGGAGCGCGCCAAGAAAGCCGACAAACCTTTCTTCCTGTGGTGGAACTCCACCCGGATGCACATCTTCACGCATCTCAAGAAAGAGTCCGAGGGCAAGACCGGTCTGGGCGTGTACGCGGACGGCATGGTCGAGCACGACGGCCACGTGGGGCAGGTGCTCGGCAAGCTCAAGGAGCTCGGGCTCGATGACAACACCATCGTGATGTACTCCACCGACAACGGCGCGGAGACATTCACCTGGCCCGACGGCGGCACCACGATGTTCCGCGGCGAGAAAAACACCCAGTGGGAGGGCGGCTACCGCGTTCCCACGGTGATCCGCTGGCCCGGCGTCATTCAGCCCGGCACGGTCGTCAACGACATCTGCGCCCATGAGGACATGTTGACCACGCTCCTGGCTTCCGCCGGGGACACCACCGTGAAGGAGGACCTGCTCCAGGGCCGCAAGATCGGCAACGAAACCTTCAAGGTGCATCTCGACGGATACAACCTGTTGCCCGCGCTCAAAGGCGAGGCGCCTTGGCCCCGCAAAGAGTTCATCTACTGGACCGACGACGGCAGTGTCGCGGCTCTGCGGTACGGGAACTGGAAGATCACTTTCCTGCGCCAGGACGCCGAGGGCCTCAAGGTGTGGCAGGAGCCGTTCACCCCGCTCCGCGCCCCCTCGATCACCAACCTGCGTATGGATCCCTTCGAGCGCGCCGAGCATGAAAACGCGATGGGTTATCAGCGCTGGTATCTGGACCGCATGTTCCTCATCGCCCCCGCCGGAGCCTATGTCGGCCAGTGGCTCCAGAGTTTCCGCGAATTCCCGCCCCGGCAGAAACCCGGCAGCTTTAACCTAGAGCGGGTGATGGAAGCGGTGATGAGCAGCTCCAAACAGTAGCCTTAAAAAAGCCCGCAGTCTTTTCCGGGTCGTTCGCCGCAAAATCCGCAGCGAGCGGCCCGGAACGGCTTTGGGGCGGAGCCGGCGGCCGCAGCCGCCCCTTTGATCCTCAAAACCGAAGTCCCATCGCAATCCCTGCGAGCACCGAGTCACAACGCCTTGGCGTTCGGTCATTTTTAAAAAGTCCTCCGCGCCCCCCGCGCCTCCGCGTGAAAATGATCCTTCTCTGAAATTCCGGAGTTCGGGTCTATCTCCTCCCTTTTTTCCGCACACCCATGAGCATTCGTCGCACCCTCCTCTGCCTCGCTCTCGCCGGAGCCTCCCGTGGCCACGCCGAGGATCTTCTGCCCTCCTGGAGAGAAACTCCGTCCAAAAAGGTCATCACCGCCTTCGTGGAAACGGTCACCGGCAAGGACGGGCCCGGCTATGTGCCGCCCTCCGAACGCATCGCCGTGTTCGACAACGACGGCACGCTCTGGAGCGAGCAGCCGATGTATTTCCAGGCGTTTTTTATCTTCGACCGGATCAAGGCTCTGGCGCCGCAACACCCGGAATGGAAAAAGCAGGAACCTTTTGCCTCCGTCCTGCGCGGGGATCTGAAGGGCGCGCTCGCCGGCGGGGAAAAAGCCCTGCTCGAGCTGGTGATGGCCTCCCACGCGGGTATGGATTCCGGGGAGTTCGAAAAACTTGTCACCGAGTGGATCGCGACGGCCAAACATCCGCAGACCGGCCGCCTGCTGACGGAGATGGTGTATCAGCCGATGCTCGAGCTGCTGGCCTACCTGCGCGCCAACGGATTCAAGACCTACCTCGTCTCCGGGGGCGGCATCGAGTTCATGCGGCCCTGGGCGGAACGGGTTTATGGCGTCCCACCGGAACAGGTGATTGGTTCGAGCATCCAGACCCAATACGCGGTGCGCGACGGCAAACCCCTGCTGTTGCGCCTGCCGAAGCTTCATTTTGTGGACGACAAAGCGGGCAAACCCGTGGCCATCCAGCGGCACATTGGCCGGAGACCCATCGCCGCGTTCGGCAATTCGGACGGCGACTTTGAAATGCTGGAGTGGACCACCAGCGGGCCGGGGCCGCGGCTTGGGGTGATCGTCCATCACAACGACGCGGAGCGTGAGTACGCCTACGACCGCAAATCCCATGTCGGCAAACTCGACAAAGGCCTCGACGCCGCGCCCGTCCGCGGCTGGACCGTGGTGAGCATGAAAGGCGACTGGACCGCCGTCTTTCCCGACTTGAAGCGGTAACCCGCGGCTGGTTTTCTCCACGCCAAACCGAATCTCGACTCCCGATATCCCCAATGAAAATCAGCACCCTCCTCGCCTCCCTCCTTTTGACCGGCGTGCCTCTGATGGCCGGTGAACCCGCACCCCTGGCGCCCGCTCCGCAGAAGAGCCCCTGGGATTTCAGCACCTCGCTTTATCTCTGGGGAATGGGTATCGAGGGGTCGGTTGGGGTTCTTGGTGTGCAGTCCGGGTCCGGCGCGGCCGACCTCAACCTCGGGTTTGACGATGTGTTGAGCAAACTCGAGTTCGCCTACATGGGCACATTCGAGCTGCGCCGGGGCCGCTGGAGCGTGACGGCGGACCTGATCTACGCGCAGCTCGGCGCCGAAGTGACCGGGCGCGGCCCGTTCCGGATCGGTGCGGAATGCGATCTCAAACAGTTCATCGGGAATTTCCGGCTGAACTACCGCCTGGTGGACACGGAGCGCGCGGCTTTTGACGTGTTCGCCGGGGCGCGCGTGAACTGGATCGATGTCGGCCTCGAGCTCAAGGGCCCGCGCGGACGCCGGATCAACTTGTCCGCCGAGAAAGACTGGGTGGATCCCGTGATCGGCTTCCGGACCCGCGTTTTCATAAACGACTCGTGGTTCCTCCAGGCGTCCGCAGACGTCGGCTCTGGCTCGTCGGATTTGACCTGGCAGGCGCTGGGCCTGGTCGGCTACCGGTTCAACGCCCACTGCAGCACCGGGCTCGGTTATCGCGCACTGGGAACCGACTACCGGGAAGGCGGGTTCACCTACGACACCACCGCCCACGGGCCGATCCTCGGCGTGGAGTGGAAGTTCTAAAACCCTCGCGGCTCACCGGCCGGGGGATAGGCACGGGCGCCCCGGCCGGGGGACAGACCTGAATGGCGCTAAGATAAGGGCTGTTTGGGACGTTTTGAGGTGGCGGCGTTTCGGCGGGGAAAAGTGGCACGGGCTTCCAGCCTGTGATCTGTGACAGTCACAGCCAGGATGGCTGTGCCACTTTGGGCTCCACCGGCGGCGCGAGCCTTTGCCAAGCCTCCATGCTCGGAGATTTGCAGAGGAGAGTATCGCCCCAAATGATCCTTATCGTAGCGCCATTCGGGACAGACCCGCTGGGATCTCACCGCGTTTTCCTGCGGTTTTCTTAATCGCTGTCCCTATTGGCTCTTCCCCTCGTTGTCACAACCGCTTCCCTACGCCTACGGCGTTCCCGTCCTCCAGCCCAAGGTTGCGGTCGCCAGACCGCTACCTTGGGACCACATCCCGCCAAACCTTTCAACCCCTACGGGGTTGCGCCCCATACGCCGTTCTCCCATCCGTCCCGGCCGGAACCGCTTTGCGGTTCAATCGGCACTCCACTCATTCCCAGGGTAGGCCTCATTCCATTCGGCCGACCCTGGGCTGGAGGTCGGAAGCCCTTCGGGCTGGGCGGGGCGCGGAGTGATGCGCATTCCACTAACTACCCTCAAGCCTGCCCTTCCAGAGGGGTTCATGATCTATTAACTGCGCTGCACAACACTAGATCACGCGTCCTCAAAGTGGCACAGCCATCCTGGCTGTGACTCTCACAGGCCACAGGCTGGAAGCCTGTGCCACCTTCCAACCTCGACGCCCAACGTCCCGGCGCCCCGTTACTTGGGCTTGGCGGCTGCGTCGTCGATTTTCTTGAGATACTGCTTCGGGTCTTTGTTGAAGGACTTGATGCAGCTCTTGCAGCAGAAGAGCACCTCACGGCCTTCGTGCTGGTGGACGTAGGCTTTGCCCATCGAACCGAGTTTTTCGTCCGAAACCACGCACGTGGTCAGGGGATACGCCGGTTTGTCGGCAGCCGAGGAGAGAGAGGCGGTGGCGATGAGAAGGAGAAGCCAATGGATGTTTTTCATGGGAAAAATCTCCCCGGGTCCGGGGATTCGGTCAGTTCACATACGCGAAGGCCCGGAGGTTTGCACCCTCGAATCTCCCGGAGCCGGGGCGAGGGCCAGACCCGGGGTTTTTTCGGAAACAAAACGCCGCACCTCCCCTTTGAGGTCTTTGTGTTCCTTGCGGTTCCAAAAACCCCGGACGCATCTCACGGACGCCCTCAGAGGGTGCCGCGTGTGACGCCCAGCTGCGATTGGGCCTTGAGCGCCCGCCACAAATCTTCCCCGTCTTGGTCCCCGCCCAGCAGCCCTTGGTATGCCCGCAACACCCGCAGGGATTCCTCCCCGGTTTCCTCCAGCAATTCCACCCGATACCGGCGCAGACCCGCCTGTTCCAACGCCCCGAAAAAACGGGCGCCGGTCTGGGGCACCGCGTTGAAGAGCGTGTTGCGGCAGCCGACATCCGCCCGGAGCGGGTGCTCCATGCCGACGCGGTCTTTGAGATGGACCCGGTGATTGTCGCAGGGCCGGCCGCAATCGAGAAAGGACGTGCCTTTGGAGAGAAACGCCGCGAACACGCAGTGCTCCATGTGAAACATCGGCATGTGCTGGTGCAGCGTGAGCTCAAACCACTCGGGCGGCGCGGCCCCCAGCAGGTCGAGAACCTGGTCCAGATTCAAGTCGTAGCTCACGGTGACCTGTTCGAGGCCTTTGTGGATGAAATGCTGCGCCGTGAGCGGGTTGGCCACGTTGAGCGAAAAATCGCCCCGGAGCCTGAACCCGGCGTGGTCCCGGAAATAATCGATCGCGCCCAGGTTGCGGATCAGGATCCCGTCGGGCTGCGCGTTTTCCAGCAGCTTAAAAAAGCCCTGTTCGCCGGCTTTTTGGATCCGGGGCGTGGCCAGGAACAGCGCCGCGCCGGTTTGCGCCTCCCGGACCCGGGCCACGGCGTCTTTGGAGCGGCGGATATCCTCGAAATCCACGTAAAGCGTCGGCACACCGGCCTGCAACGCGGCGTCGAGTTGTTCCAAGGAACGGCAGAGCACGCTCAGCTCGCTGCGCGGCGCGTCGGCCGGGATTGCGTCCCGGGACGGATCGGAACGCCCGCCCGGCTCGGGCTCCGAGACCAGGAGCGACCTCCAGTTTTCCGGCGTCTCGGGACGCGGCGTTTGCAGGGCGGCGTCGAGTTGCTCCACCAAGTCCCGGCGCAGCCGGTTGAGTTCGCTCAGGGGCAGGAGCACGGCGCCTTCCAGTGCGCACGTCAGATCTTGAAGCGCGTACCGGGTCTCGCTCAGACGCCCGAGCTGTTCGCGCAGCTTGGGTTCGGTGAGCGGCGCGGTGCGGGCTTCCTGGAGCGGCAGAGCTGACTCGACGCGCACCGGGTGCGGCGCGAGCACTTCGACCCCCAGCGGGCTGCCGGCTTTGCCGCTGACTTTGAGCGCAAGCGGGATCCGGTGGCGCGCCGTGGTTTTGCCGGTGAACGACTGCTGGAGCCGTTTGTTGAGCGCCGGATCGTCCGTCTTCCACACGCGGTCCCCGGGTTTAAGCCGGGAGAAATCGATGCGGCGATGCTGGAAAAACAGACGCCGCCCTTTGATCTGATAAATCCGGCCGCCCTGCTCCTGTTCGGTGTCGCCGCCGGTGTCGAACACGAGGCCGTCTCCCAGCGCGAGGGGGATTTCCGGGGTGAGCTCCACGAAATCCCGGCCGACTTGTTCGATGCGTCCGGCAAACGGACCGCGTTTTTTGCCGAACCGCGCGGAAACGAGGGATTGATGGTTCACCCCGTGCATCCATCCGCTAAAGAGCCCGCGGGAGAAAGCCATCTCGAGCTGGTAACGGTCCTCGGGGCTGGCTTTGCGGGGGCGCTGGGCGATCGCGGCGTCGATGGCTTTGCGGTAAACTTGGCAGACGGCGGCCACGTATTCGGGGGCCTTGAGCCGGCCCTCGATTTTGAAGCTCACGACGCCCAGCTCAAGGAGCCGGGGGATCTCGTCCACCGCCGCGAGATCCTGCGGGGAGAGCAGGTAACGGCGGTCGCCCAAGTCGCGCAGCGCGCCGTCGACGACGAGTTCGTAGGGCATCCGGCAGGCCTGGGCGCATTCCCCCCGGTTGGCGCTGCGCTGGCCGAGGGACTCGCTGGTGAGGCATTGGCCTGAATAAGCCACGCACAGGGCGCCGTGCACGAACACCTCCAGCGGCAGCGTGCTTGTGTCAGCGGCCCGGAATTTCTCCAGCTCGCGCAGGGAAAGTTCCCGGGCCAAAACCGCCCGTTCAATGCCGAGTTCGCGGGCGAACTCCACGCCTTCGGGCGAGGTGAGCGTCATCTGCGTGGAGGCGTGGATGGGCAGTTCGGGGGTGATCACCCGCGCCAGACGCACTAGGCCGACATCCTGAACGATGAGCGCGTCCACGCCGGCCGCGTTGAGCTGCCGGAGGTAATCGGCCGCGGCGTCGAGTTCCGCGGTGAACACCAGGGTGTTGAGCGCCACGTAGGCTTTGACGCCGTGCCGGTGACAGAACGCCACCACCTCGGGCAGTTCATCCTCGGTGAAGTTGTGGGCCCGCAGTCGCGCGTTGAACTTCGGGAGCCCGAAATAAACCGCGTCCGCGCCGTTGGCCACGGCCGCCCGGACGCAATCCCAGTCCCCCGCCGGGGCGAGCAGTTCGGGCTGTGTCTCCCGGGCCTGGGAAAAAGCCGAGGGATCCGCAACGGGTGCGACCGCAGGAGGATGTGAAGGGGTGGTCATGGCAAAAAAACAGCGGGGCAACCGGCAGCGGGCTCTTCAGTCTGAAAACCGGGATTCAACCGGCGTTCCCGGCAGGATGGGGAAAGAAGGGGTCGTGGCTTTCAGTGACTTCCAAAAAGCCCTCCGCGTTCTCCGCGTCTCCGCGTGAAAATGGTTTCCCTTTCACTTCGCAGGCCGGGTTCAGGCCAAGGCGCGGTTGAGGGCGCTGAGGACCGCCTTGACGGAGGCCAGCTCGATGTGGGTGTCCACTCCGGCGCCCCAGCGGGTGCTGCCGTCGGCGAGCCGGATCTGGATATAAGCGATGGCGCTGGCCTCGGCCCCGGAACCCAGGGCGTGTTCCCGGTAGTAGGCGACCTCGCAGGGCGGCACCCCGGCTTTCCCGAGCGCATTGACCAGAGCCGCAATCGGGCCGTTCCCCTCGCCGTTGAGCTCCAGCGTGTCGGCGCCGCGTTTGAGCCGGGCTTCGCAGCGGAACACTCCGGCCCGGCCTTCCGCGTGGAAATGCTCCAGGCTCAGCGGCGCCGTGCGCTCGATGTATTCGCGCCAGAAAATGTCTTTGAGCTCCGTCGCGCTCACCTCGCGGCCGAGCCGGTCCACGGTGTCATTGGCCAGGGGCCCAAACTCGCGCTGCATCTCCTTGGGCAACTCGATGCCGAACTCGCTCTCGAGCAGATAGGCCACCCCGCCTTTGCCCGACTGGCTGTTGACCCGGATCACCTCCCGGTACTGCCGGCCCAGATCAGCGGGGTCGATGGTGAGATAAGGCACGTCCCAGTGGGTGCGCCCCTTTTGTTCCCACTCCGCGAGGCCTTTTTTGATGGCGTCCTGGTGGGAGCCGCTAAACGCCGTGAACACGAGTTCGCCCGCGTAGGGTTGGCGGGGCGGGATGGTCATGCCCGTGCAACGTTCGTAGACCTCGATGAGGGCGTTGACGTCCGAGAAATCCAGCCCGGGGGCGATCCCGTGCATGTAGAGGTTCATCGCCACGGTCACCACGTCCAGGTTGCCGGTGCGTTCGCCGTTGCCAAAAAGCGTGCCTTCCACGCGATCCGCCCCGGCGAGCAGGCCCAGCTCGGTGGCCGCCACGCCGGTGCCCCGGTCGTTGTGGGTGTGGAGGCTGATGATCGCGCAATCGCGCCGGCGCAGGTTCTTGCAGAACCATTCGATCTGGTCGGCGTACACGTTGGGCATGGCGACCTCGACCGTGTCGGGCAGGTTCAGGATGATCCGGTTCTCGGGCGTGGGCTGCCACACGTCCACGACCGCCTCGCACACCTCCAGGGCGAACTCGACCTCCGTGGCCGAGAAACTCTCCGGCGAATACTGGAAGGTCACCTCTGTGCCCGCGAGCCGCGGCAACCGGTCCTTGATCCATTGCGTGCCGCGCTGGGCGATCCGCACAATGTCGGATTTTTCCAGGCCGAACACCACGCGGCGCTGTGCGGGCGACGTGGAGTTGTACATGTGGATGATGGCGCGTTTGGCCCCCACGAGCGATTCCACGGTGCGTTCGATGAGGTCTTCCCGGGCCTGAACGAGCACCTGGATAGTGACGTCGTCGGGGATCCGGTTGCCTTCGATGAGCCGGCGCATGAACTCGAACTCCGTGTTGGACGCGGCCGGGAATCCCACCTCGATCTCTTTGAACCCGCACCGGACCAGGGCCTCGAAGAGCTCGAGTTTCTGGGAGACGTTCATGGGCACCGCCAGGGCCTGGTTGCCGTCGCGCAGGTCCACGCTGCACCAAATGGGCGCCTGGGTGAGCACCCGGCTCGGCCATTGACGGTCGGGCAGTGCGACGGGCGGGAACGGGCGGTATTTCTCGTTGGGATGAGCGATCATGGGTCGTGAAAAGGATGAAAGGGGTGGAGGAGCGGAGCGCCGGCCGCCACTTCCAATCTGCGTCCGGCCGATTACGTCAATGACGGAGCGCTCCACGGGCGGGGCGCCCCGGGATGCGCAGGAAACGCAGGGGCGCACGGTTCACCCGTGGAGCGGAGTAAGTCGGCGGATCAACAGAGGACGCATGGGACGGGCGGCACGCTAGCAGCCCGTCCCAAGGTTGCAACCCCGGGCGTCAGGAGTGCGAAAGGGCCACAGGCTTGCAGCCTGTGACGTTGGACAGTCACAGCCAGGATGGCTGTGCTCCTTTGCGGAAGGTGGCACAGGCTTCCAGCCTGTGGGCTATGACCTTCACAGCCAGGATGGCTGTGCCACCTTGCGGTGCCCTGCGTCCTTGCGCCGGAACGCCCAGGGTTTTAAAGGTCGCCCATGGCCGACACATCCCCCCCCGAGCAGGTTAGGCTGGAGGAGGATTCGCGCCGGGAAAAAAACTGGAAACGCTGGGGGCCCTATCTTTCCGAGCGCCAGTGGGGGACCGTGCGGGAGGATTACTCGCCCAACGGGGACGCCTGGGATTATTTTCCCCATGAGCACGCCCGGAGCCGGGCCTACCGCTGGGGGGAAGACGGTTTGCTCGGCATCTGCGACCGGCAATGCCGGCTGTGTTTCTCCGTGGCCCTTTGGAACGGCCGGGACGAAATTCTAAAGGAACGCCTCTTCGGGCTCACCAACCCCCAGGGCAACCACGGCGAGGACGTCAAGGAGGCCTATTATTACCTGGAATCGAGCCCGACGCATTCCTACCTGCGCGGCCTCTATAAATACCCCCAGACGGCTTACCCCTACCGGGAGCTCATCGAGGTCAACGCGGGCCGCTCCAGAACGGATCGCGAATACGAGATCCACGACACGGGTGTTTTCGACGGGGACCGCTATTTCGACGTGTTCGTCGAATACGCCAAGGCCGACCCGGACGACCTGCTCATCGTGGTGACGGTGGAAAACCGCGGTCCGGCGGCGGCGCCGTTGCACGTGTTGCCGACCCTCTGGTTCCGGAACACGTGGAGCTGGGGCGAATGCGAGACCGCCTGCGAAAAACCCAGTCTGGAACGGCGCGACGCCCGTTCGGTGACGGCCCGGCACTGCACCCTGGGGGATTACCGGCTGGAGATCGAGGAGGTGGCGCCCCTGCTTTTTACCGAAAACGAGACCAATCTGCGGCGGCTCTACAACGTTCCCAATGCGTCGGGCTTCGCCAAGGACGGGTTCCATGACGCGGTAATCCACGGGCGGGCCGACGCGGTGGGTTCCCAGGCCGGCACCAAGGTGGCCCCGCATTTCCAATGCACGGTGCCCGGGCACGGCCGGGTGGAGTGGCGGCTGCGGCTGCGCCCGGAGTCGGCGGCGGGCAGCCCGGCGTTCGGGCCGGAGTTCGACGCGGTGCTGCGGCTGCGCCGGGAGGAATCGGAGGCGTATTACCGCGGCAAGATCAACACGCAGCTCACCGCCGACCAGCAGAGCGTCGTCAAACAGGCCTACGCCGGCCTGCTGTGGTCCAAGCAGTTCTACCATTACGTGGTCAAAGAATGGCTCGCCGGGGATCCCGCGACGCCGCCGCCGCCCCCGGGCCGGGGGCGCAACGCCGACTGGCAGCATTTCTACGCCTCGGACGTGCTCTCGATGCCCGACAAATGGGAATACCCCTGGTACGCGGCGTGGGATCTGGCGTTCCACATGATCCCGATGGCGCGGGTTGACCCGGATTTCGCCAAGGACCAGCTCCAGCTGCTTTTGAGGGAGTGGTACATGCATCCCAACGGGCAGATCCCGGCGTATGAGTGGAATTTCCGCGATGTGAACCCGCCCGTCCACGCCTGGGCGTGCTGGCGGGTTTACAAGATCAGCGCCCCGCGGGGGCAACGCGACACGCTGTTCCTGGAGCGCTGTTTCCAGAAGTTGCTGGTCAATTTCACCTGGTGGGTGAACCGCAAAGACGTCCAGGGACGGCACGTGTTCGCCGGGGGATTCCTGGGCCTGGACAACATCGGGCTTTTTGACCGCTCCAAGCCGATGCCCAGCGGCCAGTCGCTCGCCCAGGCCGACGGCACGGCGTGGATGGCATTTTACTGCGGCACCATGCTCTCGATGGCCATGGAGCTGGCGCTGACCCGGCCGGCGTACGAGGACATCGCCTCGAAGTTTTTCGAGCACTACGTGGAGATCGTCGACGCGATGAACGCCGTGGGCGGCGGCGGGCTTTGGGACGAGCAGGACGGATTTTACTACGATCAACTCCTCATCGAAGGTCGGCAGACCATCCCGCTCAAGGTCCGTTCGCTGGTGGGGATCATCCCGCTGCTCGCCTGCGAGGTGCTCGACCAGCGCGTGGTCGAGCGGGTGCCCGGGTTCCGCAAACGGATGCGCTGGTTTTTAAAGAACCGCACCGATCTGGCCCGGCACATCTCCTGCATGCAACGCAGCGCCTGCGACGGCCCCAACGAGCTGCGCCTGCTCTCCATCCCCTCCCGGGACCGCCTCCAGCGCGTCCTCCGCTACGTGCTCGATGAAAACGAGTTCCTCGCCCCGTTCGGGATCCGGTCCCTGTCGCGGGCATACGAAAAAACCCCCTACCAGCTCCGGCTCAACGGGAGCCAATACGCCATCGGCTACGAACCCGCGGAATCGTGCTCGGGATTGTTTGGGGGCAACTCCAACTGGCGCGGCCCGATCTGGTTTCCGATCAATTACCTGCTCATCGAAGCCTTGGAGCGCTACCACCATTTCTACGGCGACACCGTGCGGGTGGAGTTCCCCACCGGCTCGGGCCATTGGGTGACACTCGACCACGTGGCCCAGCAAATCGCGCTCCGGCTTTCCACGATTTTCACCCGGGACGCCCAGGGGCGCCGACCCTGTTTCGGGGATCATTTCCGGTATTCCCAAGACCCGCACTGGCGGGATTACGTGCTTTTCCATGAGTATTTCCACGCGGACATCGGCTGCGGTCTCGGCGCCAACCATCAAACCGGGTGGACGGCCCTCATCACCCGGTGCCTGGGGATCGTGGGGAGAATCTCCAAAAGCTCCGCCCCAACCCGGTGAGGGCGCCGTTTGGGATCAAAGAACCGGCTCGAACCACCAATGAACACACCTTTGCCTCGCTGGATTTTTCCCGACAACCCGCCTCCCGAAGCGCGCGCCCTGGCCGAGCAGCTCGACGTGGCGCCTTTCGTCGCCGAACTGCTCTGGAGCCGCGGGTTCCAGTCTTCCGAGGAAGCCTCCCTGTTTTTGGATCCCAAACTCAAGTCGCTCCGGGACCCTTTCCTTCTGCCGAACATGGGGGCCGCCATCGAACGTATCGCCGCCGCCATCGCCCGGCGTGAACGCATCGTGCTTTACGGGGATTACGACGTGGACGGCGTGACCTCGATCACCCTGCTCACCCGGGTTTTGAGGGCGTATGGCGCCGAGGTGGAATGTTTTCTGCCGTCCCGGATCGAGGAGGGCTACGGGTTGAGCGTCGAAGGGGTGCGGCGTTGTGTGAGCACCCTGCAGCCGCAGCTTCTGATCGCGGTGGATTGCGGCACGTCCTCGGTCGCCGAGATTGCCGCGCTGGGCGCGGACGGCGTCGAGGTCGTGGTTTTTGATCACCACGAGTGCAAGGACACCCTGCCGGATTGCGTCGCGGTGGTGAACCCCAAGCTCGGCTCGGAGTTTCATCATCTTTGCAGCGTGGGCATCGTTTTTAAGGCGGCTCATGCGTTGCTCAAGAGCCAGCCCCTCCCGGGGCTCGACCTGCGCGACTTCCTGGATTTGGTCGCCCTGGGCACCGTGGCCGATCTCGTGCCGATCCGGGAAGAGAACCGGATTTTTGTGAAACGCGGGCTCCTGCAGCTCGAAAACTCCCGCTGGGCCGGGGTGCGGGCGTTGGTGGACGTGGCCGGGTTGCGACTCCCCTACAGCCCTTCCCATGTCGGGTTCGGACTCGGGCCCCGGCTCAACGCCGCGGGGCGTTTGGGCACGGCCCAGGAGGCTTTGGAACTGCTCCTCACCGAGGACCCGTCCCGGGCCCGCACCCTGGCGCACAGTCTCGACCTTCAAAACCGCGAACGGCGCATGGTGGAGGACACCGTGCTCCAGCAGGCGGAAGCCCAGTTGGCCGCGTATTTCGATCCCGCCCTGCACGCCGCGATCGTGGTGGGTGAAACGGGATGGCATCCCGGCGTGGTGGGGATTGTCGCCTCCAGGCTCATGAAACGGCATCATCGGCCGACGCTGGTCATTGGGTTTGATGAACAAGGCCTCGGCAAAGGCAGCGGCCGCAGCATCGAGGGTCTGTCCCTCGTGGAAGCCCTCAACGAGTGCGGCGGTTACCTCGACAAATTCGGGGGGCACGAAATGGCCGCGGGTGTGACCCTTCAAAAAGACCGGTTCACGGAATTCCGGGACGCGTTTGCCGCCAGCGCGGCGGCGACCCTCAGCGCGGAGCAACTCCAGCCCGTGTTGCGGATCGACGCCCTGCTGGCGCTGCGGGAGATCGATCTGGAGCTCCTGCGCCAACACGAGGCGCTGCAGCCCTTCGGCATGGCCAACTCGCAGCCGGTGTTTGCCGCGCGCGGCGTGACCCTCGTGGGCGAACCGCGCGTGATGAAAGAAAAACATCTCTCGCTGAGCCTGCGCCAGGGCAACCGCGAGCAGCGCGCCGTGTGGTTCGGCGGCGCCGAACAGCCGCTGCCCCGCGGGCCCTGGGACGTGGCGTTCCAGATCGAGCGCAACGAATACCAGGGCCGGGTGAGCGCCCAGATCCAGATCAAGGCGCTGCGGTCCGCCCAGTAACCCACGCCTCCGTGTCCGCGAGAGCCGCGATTAAAACGGCGCCCCCGGTCGCAGGGCCGCGCCTTGGATGTCCTCCGTTGCCCTGCGGGCTTTGCGGTTCATCCCGCTCCCGAGGACTACCGGGGCGCCTCGTCTCCGGTGTTTTCCTGCGGGATCCAGCAGGAGGCCGGGATGAGAAAGAGGAGCGAGGTGGCCAGGCACCAAAAGACTCCCACCGCGCAAACCAACCCCAGCCCGCTCAGCGCCGGGTTCCTCGCAAAAACCAGGGAACCGAATCCTGTGATGGTGGTGAGCCCGCAGATGACCACGGGTTTGAGGACGGTGGCGAGGTTCTCGTGCCGGCTGCCCTCCTCGCGCAGGGCCAGCAGCAGATGCAGCCCGTAATCGACCCCGACGCCGAGGATCAACGGGAACGCCATGGCGTTGAGCAGGTTGATGGGGATGCCGGCGAGTTTGATCGTGGAGACGGTGGCCGCCAGGGCGAACACAAGGCTGGCGGTGTGCAACACCCACGGGCGCCAGGACCGGTACGCCAGCCCCAGCAAGACGACGATGAGGCCGCTGACACCCCCGCCAAACAGCAGGAGCTCGCGTTGGGCCCATGGCACCAGGCTCACCATGGTGTAACTCCAGCCCGTCGTGCGGATCGGCAGGCCGCATTCGGCGACGCGTTTTTCGAGAAGCTTTTGGTCCGCCGCGGTCGCCAGGGCGCGCGCCGGCTTGAGATAGGCGGCGGCGACCTCCGGGTCGGAGGAGAAAAAGCGGTCGATTAAGAACCACCAACTCGATTCGGGGGGGATCAAGCTCTTGAGATCCGGCAACGCGCCCTCCCGCGCGGCGAGTGTTTTGAGCCGCTCAAAAAGCGCGCCGGCGTCCTTGAACGCCTCGGGATTGAGTTCCTCCCGGCGAAGCGCCTCCTCGAACGCCAACCGGCTCGCCTCCAGATCCACCTGGCGCAGAGCGGCCTGGTTCTTGCCCTGGCGCTCCGGGGAAAGCATCAGCCCCAGCGGGCTGGTGAAGCCGGAGAGCTCGCCCTCGGCCGCGAGTTGATCGAGATGGGCCGTGAGTTGGCTCCAACGGGCGTGGCGCTCGGACGGATCCCGCCCGCTCATCAGCAGCACCACCGGCTCGCTCACGGCCGGGAACGCGGTGATGATCTTCCGCAGCGCGATCGACGCCGGGATGTCCTTGGGCTCCAGGGAACGGGGGTTGGTGTCAAACCGCAGCGGCAGCACCGGCACAACGGCAAAAAGAGTCGCGGCGAGGCAAACCGCCGCCGCCGGGACACCCAGGCGCGTCGGCCGCCGCCAGATGGCGCGGAGATAACAGTCGACCCCTTTTTTGAAGGGATCCGGGCGTTCATCGGCCAGCTGCGGGCGGATAAAGAGGAAGAGCAGGAGGATCATGAACACCGCGCAGAGGATCAGCCCGGCGGCAATGAGAAGCCCGAGCTGGGCAAACCCTGCGGAGCCGCTGAAGAGAAGGGCGAGGAACCCCACCCCGGTGGTGGCGGCCACGTAACAAATGCCCCGGCCCGCGTCCCCGATGGACGTCGCGATGGCGCTCTCGTGGTCGGCGTGTTTTTGGCGGGCGCTTAGGTAGCGATTGTAGAGCAGCAGGCTGAAATCGTCGCCGAGCCCGACCAGGATGGAGCAGAAAGCGATGGCGATCACGTTGAGGCTGCTGAAAAAGGCGCAGCCGAAAGCGAACGCCGTAAAACAGCTCATCCCCAAAATCACGGTCAACCCGACCAGGGGCAGGATCCGGCGGAACCCGAGGAAAAACAGGGCGCTGACGGCGAGAATGGAGATGGTGGAGGTGAGCTGGATGTCGCGCTGCATCGTGGCCGACATCTGGGCGACATAAGCGGAGCGGCCGGTGACGAGGATCTTCGCCGGCGCGCCCTCCCAGGAGGCGGCGACCCGTTTTTGGAAGTCCTCGACCTGACCCATGAGCGCCACGCAATCCGCCTGACTGAGCGTGGGTTGGCGGGTCATGACGGGGATGATCCGCAGCGGCGCGTCCGGGCCGCCCACCCCGCTTTTCTCCGAGTAAGCGCCAGCGAGGGGTTGCATGGCCCGGGCCAGGAGGCCGGTGGGATCGCTGGCCAGCTGGAACTCGGCCCGGGGCGACCCCGCGTCGATCTGGCTGCGCAGGTGATGAATGCGTTGGGTGATGGCCTCCGGGGCGAGTTCCCGGAGGGCCTTTTGGAATGCGTTTTCCTCGAGGTTGAGGAGGAGCGGCGCGACCAGCCTCTGGAGCACCTCCATTTCCTCGGGCGCCTCGAACGGCGGGCCTGCGAACACCCGCAACACCCAGGGCTCGGCTCTGAGTTGGGCGAGGAAATGCTCCTCAAACGCGCCCCGGGTTTCGGGGTCGCCCTCAAGGACAAACGTCAGCTCCCGGGCCTGGGTGAAATGGTTGTGCAAGAGGCCAAGGGATTGCACGGACTCCAGCTGGGCGGGCAGCAGGTTGAGCACCTCGGAATCAAACCGGCCTTTGGTTTTCACGATCCAACCGCCTCCGAGGAGAATGGCCAGCATCGCGGCGATCAGAACCAGGGGACGGCGCACCACGGTGCGGGCGATCAATCGGGAGAGTTGCATGGAACCCGCCCTGTATGCCGCAGGACCTTCCCGGGCACAACCCCCCTCCCGCCGGGTGCCCCGGGCTCACGCATCTAAAATTGAGCGGACAGGTTGAATGTGGTTTCGTCGCGGCTTTTTTCAGGCGGGCAGGGACCCGGATGGACGCAAAGTGGCACAGGCTTCCAGCCTGTGGAAATTTCGAGCCAAACCCCAGGCACAGGCTTCCAGCCTGTGGTCTGTGGCAGTCACATCCAGGATGGCTGTGCCACTTTGAGAACGCCGGGGAGAGGCAAACGGGGGCCCGCACTGCGCAGCCCCGCACTGGCATGGGATTCATCCTGCCTGCCTGCCCTGCGGAGCCGGGAGAACTGTGCATTACAGACAGGCGGGACGCCTGTCCTCCTTTGGTCTCCGCCGGCGGCGTGCGCCCGTCTCAACGCTCCCCGCTCGGACATTTCCAGAGGAGGGAATCGTCCCAAACCATCCTTATCTGAGCGCCATGCGGGACAGACCCGAATCGGGCACAATTCATGCACGCGGGAGTCACCCATGAATTTTTTGCGGCAAACGGCGAGGCGGGAAACGGTGTTTGTTACGTGACCCCCGCCGAGCAAAACCGGAACGACGTCTTTCTGCGCCTCTACGTCGCCAACGAGGAAGCGCTCCGGGGGTTTGTGCGTTCGCTGGTGCCGACTCTGGAGGATTCCCGGGAGGTCATGCAGGAGGTGGCTGTGGTGCTGTGGCGGAAGTTTGAGGACATCAGCAAGCCGGAGGATTTCAGGCGCTGGGCCTTCGGGGTCGCGCGGTTCAAGGCGCTCGATTTTCACAGGAAACGCGGCAGGGACCGCCATTGTTTCGGAACCGAGCTGCTGGAGTTGCTGGCTTCGGAGGCCGAGCAGGCCGACCCCGGATACGACCTCGAGCGCCGGGCGCTTGATGAATGCCTTGAAAAACTGCCGCGCCCACAGCGCGCGCTGGTGGAGGCCGCGTATGCCCCGGGCGTGCGAATGGACGCGCTGGCCGAGCAGTCCGGCCGCACCCCCATGTCGCTCTACAAAACCCTGCACCGGATCCGGATCACGCTCATTCAATGCACACAGAAAACCCTGGCGATGGAGGGCGCCCGATGAACCCCGACGACCCCGCATGGGAGCTGATCGGCTGTTACCTGGGAGGCTCAGCCACCCCGGAGCAGACCCGTCAACTCGAAGCCCTGATGCTAAAAGATCCCGAGTTGCGCGAGGCTTTCCTGCGGTACGCGCGGATGGACGCCGCCCTGGGCGGCCAGACCCCGTCCGCCGCAGGAGAACTGCTGCTTTCGGAGACGCCCTGGGAAGACGCCCCAAAAATCCGCTCCTCCCGGCTGCGCCTGTCGCCGGTGGCTGCGGCGGCCGCGGCGGGGGTGGTGTTTGGGATGTTCTGCTCGTCGATGGTCTGGGCTTATGTCGCGCCCGTGGCCTCGAAAACCCTCGGGTTGTTGTGGGAAAGTTTCGAGACCGGGCCCGCCCCCCTCGCGGAGGGCGTTCCCAATGAGGCGTCGCGGTGGGGCGGCGACGATTCGGATCTGGTGGGGGCGCAGCAGGGGGTCAAGCCGGCCAGCGGAACCCGGATGCTCCGGCTGCTGCGTCCCGATTTTGCCGGCAAACCGCCCGTTACCAGTGTGCGCGCCGACATGTACCGGGTGGTGGATCTGCGCGCGCACCGCCAGGACATCGGCCACGGCGAGGCCATGGTGCAGCTCTCCGCGCTCTTCAATCACGGGGTTTCCGGCGAAGCTCTGGGATCGGACGGGCTGATCACCCTCTACGCCCTGCCCAACGCGCGCGCATTCACGGGGCTCGCGCCGGATGATTCCAGGCTGTCGCTGAGCGCCGTCGCCATGGTCCGCAAATCGATCGCTCGTCTCGATGACCAACCCCAGACCTGGGAAAAACTCCAGGCCGAGCTGCGGTTGCCGGCCGAAACCGAGTTCCTGGTGATCCATCTGGGCATGAAACCGCTGCCTCCCTCGGCGCCAGGTTCGGCGTTTGACGGGCTCTATGTGGACGACGTGCGCCTCACCCTGGGCCGTCGGGCCGCTCTCCAATAATCACCCAGCCCCCCCAGCCACCCCAGCCCCCGCCCGGCGCAGTGGCCCGGCTCGGATTCCCCACCCAAAACACCCATGAAACTTTTCCCGATGCTGACATTGCTGTGCGCGCTCTCCGCCCCGGGCGCGGAGAGCGACTGGGTCACGGTGGGTGACCCCGGCAACCCCCCGGACAAGGCCGGGTGCGGCGGCGTCGCTTACGAGTACCAGATCGGCCGGTTTGAGGTGACCGTCGAACAGTATGTCGAGTTTCTCAACGCCGTCGCGGCCGACGACTCCCGCCAGCTCTGGCACCCGAGCATGGGTCTCGCGGAATATCGCGTCACCGAACCCGTGTTCGCCGGACGCGTCCCCCCGCGGATGCCCGGCTGCATCCGGCGCGCGGGGGACCCCGGCGGTTATCGGTATGAGGCCGTCGCCGGCTGGGAAAAAAAACCCGTGGTGTATGTGAGTTTCCTGGACGCGATGCGTTTTGCCAACTGGCTCCACAACGGCCGCGGAAAAGGCGACACGGAGACCGGCGCCTACGACATCGCCGAACACGGCGGGATTGCCCCTCACGCGCCGGGGGCGCGGGTCTGGGTGGCCACCGAAAACGAGTGGGTCAAGGCGGCCTATTTTCATCCCCCGAGAAAGGGCGGTCCCGAAGGCGGTTACTGGCTCTTTCCCACGCAAAGCAACGATCTGCCCGGTCTGCACGATCCGGGCGCCCCCGGCGCGAACCTTGCCAATTTCTTCAATCTGCGCCTGCCGAAATCGCAGTTCACCGATTACACGCGGATTTTCCCCGTCGGCAGCTTCCCCAAAGCGGCGAGCCACTACGGCACGTTCGACCAGGGCGGCAACGTGTCGGAATGGAACGAAGCCGTGGTGTATCAAACCCAGCGCCGGATTCGGGGCGGGTCGGTCGGCGACGCCTTCGAGGTTTTGCAGCGGGTCACCCGCATTAGTTCCCGGCCAGAAAAGGAGTATCCCGACACCGGCTTCCGCCTGGCCCGGCCTGTGCCCGCTCCCGCGACCGGCCGGCTCGGGTTCGCCCAACCCTCTTCCCAACGATGAAGCTCAAAACACTTTTCCTCGCGGCGGTTCCGGCTCTTTTCCCCGGACCCGACGCCCGTTCCGCGGAGCTCCCGGCGAAACTCGAGCCCCTTTTGGAGGCCCACTGTTACGACTGCCACGACGCGGACACCCACAAAGGCGGCCTGGATTTAACCCGGCTGCCGTTGGACTTCCAAACCGGGGACAACCTCCAGCAGTGGACCAAGGTGTTCGACAAGGTCGCGCACGGGGAGATGCCGCCCAAGAAAAAGCCGCGCCCCGCCCCGGCCCTGGCCGCGGGGTTTCTCCAAACCCTCCGCACGGAACTCCACGGGATCAGCCTGGCCCGACAGCAGCGGGAGGGCCGGGCGGTGCGTCGGCGTCTGAGCCGGGCGGAGTATTTGAACACGCTCCGGGACCTGCTCGGGGTGGAGGGCGGCCTGCGCGAGCTGTTGCCGGAGGACGAGACCGACGGGGGATTTGAGAACATCGGATCGGCCCTCAACCTTTCGGAAGTCCACCTGGAACGCTACCTGCAAGCCGCCGACCTGGCGTTGCGCGAGGCCACCGTCCGCAACGCCCGGCCCGAGGACCAAAAATTCCGGTCCGACTACACCGAGCAGTGGCAGGGCGCGATTCAGCAGCACGAAAAAGCCTCGTTTTGGACGTTCTCACCGGAGGGTTTTCTCGCCATGCGCGTGGCCTCGGGGCGGCTGGAGTTTCCGCACGCCTGGGTTCCACCGGTGCCCGACGCGCTCTACCGGTTCCGGGTGCGTGTTCGGGCGATGATGGAAAACTTCGCGCCCAACGGCGATCCCCTCAAAAAAAAGGGGCCGGATCCGCGGATGATGGTGCGGGTGGGGCTGACCCGGAGCCCAGGAGCCACGCGCGGCAACGAGTATTTCGAGGCCAGCCCGAGTGAGTTTCGCGAGTTTGTGTACGAAGGCCGTCCCCGGCAGGGCGAACAGTTTTATGTGGGCCCGTACCGGGTGATTCCCGACCAGCCCGGCGAAGAGGGCGCCATCCTGCGGGGGACTTGCCTGGTGGTGGAATGGGTCGAGTTCGAGGGCCCGCTCACCGAGGAATGGCCGCCCCGGGGCCACCGGTTCCTTTACGGGGATCTGCCGCTGCGCCCGGCCAACCCGGCTGCCTCCTCCAAGGATCTGCGGGTGGTGTCCTCCCAGCCCGAGACCGATGCGCGGCGGTTGCTGGCGGGTTTTCTGAGCAGGGTGTTCCGGCGGCCCGCGCGGCCGGAGGAGGTCGAGGAACACGTCGGGTTTGCCATGGAAAAAATGCGCAACGGCAAGCCCTTCGACGACGCCCTGCGCGCGGCCTACAAGCTGGCGCTTTGCTCCCCGGAATTTCTCTTCTTGGACCAGCAACCCGGCCCGCTCGACGACCGCGCCCTGGCCTCGCGACTGAGTTACGCACTCTGGGCAGGCCCGCCCGACGACACCCTGCGCGCCGCGGCGGAGCAGGGCCGCCTGCGGGAGCCCGCCGTGCTCCGTCAACAAACCGAGCGCCTGCTGGCCGATCCGAAATCCAAACGGTTCACCCGGAGTTTCCTCGAGAGTTGGCTCAACCTGCGGGAGATCGACTTCACCCAGCCCGACGTGAAGCTCTACCCCGAGTTCGAGCAGTATTTACAGATGTCGATGCTGGCCGAATCGGAGGCCTTTTTCGAGGAGCTGCTCCGGGGTAACCTGGGCGCCAGCCACATCGTGCACAGCGACTTCGCCATGCTCAACGAACGGCTCGCGGAACATTACGGCATCCCGGGAGTCCGGGGCGCCGCCCTGCGGCGGGTGGATCTGCCGCCCGGGACCCACCGGGGCGGGTTCATCACGCAGGGCGCTCTTCTGAAGGTGTCCGCCAACGGCACCATCACCTCGCCCGTGGTGCGCGGGGCGTATCTTCTCGACCGGATTCTGGGCACGCCCCCGGATCCCCCGCCCAAGAACGTGGCGGCCATCGAACCCGACATCCGCGGCGCCACGACCATCCGCGAGCAGCTCGACAAACACCGCAACCAACCCGCCTGCGCCTCGTGCCACGCCCAGCTCGATCCCCCGGGGTTCGCCCTGGAGAGCTTTGACGTCACCGGCCGGTGGCGGACCCGGTATCGGACGTTCCAGGAGAGCGAAAAGACGCGGCAAAACCCCGGGCCGGGCATGGAATGGCGGTTTTACAGCCAGGGGCCGGCGGTGGACCCGGCGTATACCCTGCCCGACGGGCGGAAGTTCAGCGATGTGGACGAGTTCAAGCGCCTGCTTTTGACGGATCCCGAGCAGCTGGCCCGTTGCGTCACCGGCAAACTGCTCACCCATCTCACCGGGGCGCGGCCCGAGTTCGCCGACCGCGAGGTGATCGAGGGGATTTTGCGCCGTGCGAAGCCCGGCGGCTACGGCCTGCGCACCCTGCTGCACGAGATCATCCAAAGCCGCCTGTTTCTTCAGAAATGACGCGGAACCACAACCCTTGCGCGCGGCCGTCTCCCGCTGCGCGTTCGCGCTGATCAGCCCACCGATATGGCCACCTACACCTCCCAAAAACATCTCTCCCGCCGCACGTTCCTCAAAGCCGCCGGGGTCTCCCTGGCTCTGCCCTGGCTGGACGCCATGTTGCCCGCCTTCGCCGCCGCCCCCGCCCGGCCCATGCGTTTTGTCGGGATCGTCAATTACATGAGCTTCCACACCCCGCTGCTTTTCCCAAAAACCGCCGGGCGCAATTACGAGACCACTCCCTATCTGGAGGTTCTGCAACCCCTGCGGGAGGATTTCACGGTGGTCTCGGGGCTCAACCATCCGCAGGTGCGGGACGGCCACGCGTCGGAAAGGTCGTTTTTCACCGGCGCGCCCAACCCGAACTCGCCGTCC
Organism: Chthoniobacter flavus; assembly: GCA_945860355.1. Lineage (GTDB taxonomy): Bacteria > Verrucomicrobiota > Verrucomicrobiia > Chthoniobacterales > Chthoniobacteraceae > CAIURC01. The sequence goes on from CAMARB010000007.1 coordinate 26,644, forward strand.
TTTCGAAACACCGTGTCGCTCGACCAGCTCGCGGCGGAAACGCTGGGCCGCGAGACGCGGTATCCCTCGCTTCAGCTCTCCAGCGCGGGGTCCGGGAGCAGCCTCAGCTACACGCGCAGCGGGGTGAACCTGCCCGCCGAGGGCAGCCCGGAGCGGGCGTTCGCGAGGCTCTTTTTGGACGGATCCAAGGCGGCGATGGCCGAGGAAATCGCGCGGATCCGGGAGGGCCAATCCATTCTCGACAGGCTCACGGAACGCTCCAAACGCCTCCAGCGGGAGGTTGGGGCGCGGGACCGCGAGAAACTCGACCAGTACTTCACCGGGGTGCGCGAGCTCGAGCAGCGGCTGGAGCGGACCGAGGGGTACGCGCGGCAGCCCAAACCCAAGCCGGGCGTGCCGCCGATCAAAGAGCCGGCCCAGGGGGAAGACACGGCCCGGCTGGGCGCGCTGCTGGAGGTCGCGCGGCTGGCGCTCCAGACCGATCAGACCCGGCTGATCACGGTTCATTTCCGGGGCACAGTGAAAACGCCCTCCGATCCCGGGAAAAGTTACTCCCACCACGACCTCACCCACCACGGCCAGAGCAGCGACAAAATCGGGCAGCTGGCGGTGCTCGAGCGGGACGTGCTGAAGGAATGGAGCGCTTTTCTCAGGCGCATGAAGGAGTTCCAGGAAGGCGACGGCGCCCTGCTCGGTCGCACGATGAGCGTCTTGGGCGCGGGCATGGGCAACGCCTCAAGCCATGACTCGACCAATCTGCCGATCCTGGTCGCCGGTGGCCGGTTCAAACACGGACAACACCTCGCGTTTGATCCGCTCAATCCTCCGCCCCTGTGCAACCTCTGGGTGCAGATGCTCCAGGAGCTGGGTTTGGAGGTGGGCAAATTCGGGACCAGCACGGCACAGGGTCTTCCCGGGTTGAGCGCATAGGTTGGCAGCTCGCCGCTCGGCTCTTTGATCCCCCGCGCAACCAGCGACGGGACGATTTCTCCAGGCAGTGGCAGAGCCGTCCCGGCTCTGGTGTTTCCCGTAACCAGCGGCGGGACGCCGCTGCCACTTCCGGCGCGCGGAGGGCGCGGGAAGTTTTTTCCACTTTTTTCGGCAAACCCGGCCGTTCGCGGAGCATTGTCTCTGGATGCGCGTTCCCGACCCGAGCCAACACGATGATTTCCTGCGCCTCTTCATGGAGGCGCAGGACTCCCTGCGGGTGTATGTGAGGTCCCTCCTGTTTGACCAGGAGGAGGAGCGCGAGGTCATGCAGGAAGTGGCCGCCGTGCTTTGGCGCAAATTCGAGGCCGGGATGACCCGGGAATCTTTCGCGCGCTGGGCGTGTGGGGTCGCCCGGATGGAGGTGCTCGCTTTCCGCCGGGATCGCGCCCGGGACCGGCATTGTTTCGGGGAAGACGTGTTCGAGCTCCTGGCGCAGACCGTCGAGGAGCAATCCGACACTCTGGAGGCCGAGCGCCGGGCTTTGGAGCAATGCATGGAAAAGCTGCCCGCGCCGCAACGCCAACTGCTGGAGGCGGCCTACGCGCCGGGAGTGCAGATCGACCAGCTCGCGCGGCAAATGAAACGCACCGCGATGGCTCTTTATAAAACCCTGCACCGGTTGCGGCTCCAGCTGCTCGACTGCACCCGGCACACGCTCACGGAAGGAGAACTCTGATGCACCCAAACGATCCGCGCCTTGAACTGATCCGCCTCCATCTGGAGGGCAATGCGACCGCCCAGGAGTCGGCCGCGCTGGAGGAGCAGCTCCGGAACGACCCCGGGTTCCGGGATTTTTATGTGCGTTCCGTGAATCTGGACTTGGCCCTGGCCGACGCCGGCAAGCTCTCCTTCCGGCCTGCCGGAGACGCGCCGGGGTTGTCGTCGCAGCCGATCCGCGGCCCTTGGTGGCAGCGCCGTCCCTTGAGCGCCATGGCCGCGGGCGTGGTTTTCGGAATGTTCTTCAGCTCCGCGGTGTGGGCTTACGTGGGGCCCATGACGGCGAAGGCGGTGACGCTCTTCCGCGACAGCTTTGAATCGGGCCGGGCGCCTCTGGTGAACGGATTCCCCATCGTTCCCGGCGTCTGGGGGGGCGACTTCTCGGAGGTCGTCGGCCCCCAACAGGGCGTTCTGCCTTTCAATGGCCGCCGCATGTTGCGCCTTCTGCGCGCGGATCACTCCGGCAAGAAACCGGAAATCGGCTACAACTGCAGCCTCGCACGAATCATCGATCTTCAGCAGCACTGGGGCCATTTGGACGACGGCAAAGGGGTTCTTTCCTTCGAGGCCAGTTTCAAGATGACGGACTCCGCGGAACCGGGCCGGTACCGCGGCGGGGCATCGCTGTTTGCCTTATACGACCTGCCGGATCAACACGACGACTCCGAGATCTTCGCGCATGTCCGCAGGGAACAGCAGATCTTCCGGGCGGAGGCGAAGAGCGCAGGCGCCAGCGCGGGATTCAGCCCCGCCTCTGCCCACCGCAGCTTCGCTCTGGACGCCGAGCCCGGCTGGCAGAAGTTGCGCATCGATCTGCTGCTTCCGCCCGGGACCCGCTATTTGCTTCTGGAAATGCACGTGTCGGATCGCAAGGCGGAGAAGCAGCGTGTGGATTCGAGCCAAGTCGCGTTCCCCGGACATTTCATCGACGACATCCACGTGAGTCTCACCCGGAGCCACTCGCTGCCTTGAGCGGGGGCGCCGCCCTCTCCCGCCCCTTTATTCCCCCTTTAAAAATGACCGGCACGACGCGTTTCCTCCTGATCCCCGCCCTCGCACTTCTTCCTGCCCTCCCCGCCCGGGGCGCGGAGTCCGGCGTCCGCGCCGTGATGCGGGAGAAACACCGGCAGCTGCTCGAAAAACACTGCCAAAGCTGCCATGGGGCCGAGAAACAGAAGGGCAAGTTCCGCGTCGACGACCTGAGTTTCGCCATCCACGACGTGCAGACCGCCGCCCGCTGGCAGAAGGTCCTCGATGCGATGAACGCTGGGGAGATGCCCCCGGAGGAGGAAAAACAGCCGGACGCAAAAGCGAAGACGGATTTTCTTGAGGACCTGGCCAACACCATGGTCGCGGCGCGCCGGACGTTGGCCGACCAGCACGGGGTGATTGCGCTGCGCCGGCTCAACCAGCGCGAGTATAAAAACACCCTGCGCGCGCTGCTCGGCGTGGAAATCGACGTGAGCGAGCTGCCGCCCGACACGAGCGCTGCGGCTTTCGACACCGTGGGTTCGGGCCTGTTCATGTCGGGCAACCAGTTCGAGCAATACGAGGCCATCGGGCGCGAGGCGCTCGAGGAGGCCGCCCGCCGGCAACTGGCCCGGGGCGCGGTGAAAAAACGCCGATTCGAGGTGGAGGAGACCCTCGAAAAAGTCCGCGCATTTCACCAGGAGAACCTCGACGCCGTGGAACGCGGCAAACGCTGGGTCAATGCCGTGGAGGCGAAGGCTGCGCTCCCGGAGAACGCGGGAATCGTCGCCGAGCTGCGCAAAACAGCGCGCAGCTCCCGGGAATTGCTCCGCAGCTGGGAAAAGATTCCGGGCGCACCCGCCCCGGAGGAGTTCGGGTTCAAGACCAAGGAGAACAACGCGGACAAAGCGTTGGCGGCGTCGGGCAACGTGGTCTTTCCGCAGTATGACGCGTACTACCTCTCGCAACCGCACCTGGACACCGGGGCTTACCTGACGATTAACCGCCAGCATCAGGTAAACTCCTGGTTTTACCTGGGGATTCCCGGCGATTTCCCCCCGGGCGACTACGTTCTGAGGGTGTGCATCGCCGCCACCGCCGAGGCCCCCCCGAGCGCCGCTTTCTGGAGTTCGGCGTGCAGGAACACGCGGGCGCCCACGGCCTGATCATCAGCACCCACGCGGTCGGCGCCGCCATGGACGAGCCCGAGCTGCTGGAGATCCCGTTCCGGCACACCCGCCAGACCCGAAACAAGACCCTCTTTATCCGGGAGAAAGGCACCCGCGACCACTACGAGCAGGCCAAAGACAAGTTCAACGCCGCCAGAACCAGGAACGGGATCGGGCCGGAAGTCGCCCTCTGGGTGGACTGGATGGAACTCGAGCTCAAGCCCCAGCCGGTTGAACCGGCGCCGACCGGCTTGCGAGCCTTGGGGCTCGGGCTGGACGACAAGGCGCCCGCTCCCGCCCCGGACGACCTGCGCGCGGCCGTTGAAAGATTTGCGCTTGAGGCGTTCCGCGGCCTGCCTCCCAGCGCCGCGTATTTGGATCGTTTGCTGGCGCTGTATGAGGAATCCCGGCGCGCCGGCAGCGCCCACGGGGTCGCGCTCAAGGAAATCCTGGAGGCCGTGCTTGCGTCGCCCAAGTTTCTCTACCGGGCCGAGCCCTCCGATACCCGGCGGACTTTGACCGGCAATGAACTAGCCACCCGGCTCTCCTATTTCCTCTGGGGCGCACCGCCCGATCCCGCCTTGCGCGCCCTGGGTGAATCCGGCGACCTGTTGCGAGCCGAGGTGCTGGCGGCCCAGACACAACGGCTTCTCGACGATCCGCAGGCCCTGGGGTTTGTCGAGCCGTTCACCCGCCAATGGCTCGGTTTGGACCGGCTCGATTTTTTCGAGTTCAACCGCCAGCGGTTTCCCCGCTTCGACATCAGCACCAAGAACGCCGCCCGGCGGGAGGTCTCGGAGACATTCGCCCACCTGCTCCGGGAGAACGCCAGTCTCACCCATCTGCTCAAGGCCGACTACGCGATCGTCAACGGCTTGCTGGCCGACTACTACGGGATCCAGGGGGTGCGGGGCGATGCGTGGCGCAAAGTGGCGCTGCCCAAGGACTCGCCGCGCGGGGGCCTTTTGGGGATGGCGGCGGTGCTGGCCATGGGCAGCAACGGCGAACACACCAGCCCTGTGGAACGCGGCGCCTGGGTGCTGCGCAAGGTGCTCAACGATCCGCCTCCGCCCGCCCCGGCCAACGTGCCGGCCATCACCCGGCTCGCCGGCAAAGTGCTGACCACCCGCGAACGGGTGCTGGCGCACCAGGAGGATCCCCAGTGCGCTAGCTGCCACCGCAAGATCGACCCGATCGGGTTCGGGCTGGAAAACTTCGACGCCGTGGGCCAGTGGCGCACGGAGGATTCTTACGAGGCGAAGGACAACGACGGGAAACCGCTCCCGAACGCCAAGAAAACGTGGGCGATCGATCCGGCCGGGGCATTCCACAAGGGGGCGGCCTTTGCCAACTACCAGGAATTGCGCGGCGTGGTGGCTTCGAAGCACGAGGCGTTTGCGCGGGGGTTCACCTCGGCGCTCATCGAATACGCCCTCGGGCGCCCCTGCGGCTTTAGCGACGAGCCCCTCGTGGACGGCATTGTTGGCCACGCGCGCGCTCGGGATTTCGCCGTCCGCGCCTTCGTTCACGCACTGATCCAGAGCAAAGAGTTCCACTCCAAATAGAGAGCACCCCAATGAACACCCCTTTGAACCGCCGCCATTTCCTGCGCTCCAGCACCGCCCTCATCGCACTGCCTTTTCTTGAGTCCCTCGGTTTCCGGCGGTTTGCCTCCGCCGCAACGCCGGTTGCGCCTCCCAAACGCCTGGTTTTCCTCGGGCTGGGCTGGGGACTGACCACGGAAACGTGGTTCCCGGACGCGCACCAACCCGGCGCCGGATACACCCTGCCCAAGGGGTTGGCGCCGCTGGAGCGGCACAAGGCGGGATTCACCGTGGTGCAGGGGCTCACGCACAAGTCGGTGAACGCCGGGCACCAGGGCGGCACGTTCTGGCTGACGGGCGCCAATCAGTTCGTGGTGCCGGGGAAAAGCTTCCACAACACCATCTCCGCCGACCAGGTGGCCGCGGCCCAGTTCGGGCGGCACACGCGGTTCGCCTCCATTCAGCTCGACTGCGCGAACCCCGGCAACTCCGGGCACGGCCCCGGCCTGTCGCTGGCCTGGGATCAGGGCGGGAAACCCATCGGCGGCCACAAAAACCCGGTGGAGGCCTATCACCGCCTTTTTGCCAACGAAACCACGCCCGTCGAACAGCGCAAAGCCCTGCTGGCGCGTCGGCGCAGCCTGCTCGACACGGTGTTGGAGGACGCGAACGATCTGCGGCGCGGGCTCGGGAAGACGGACAACGAGAAGTTGGAGGAGTATTTTGAGGGGATCCGCGACATTGAAACCCGGCTGAGCAAGGACGAGCAATGGCTTGGGGTGCCCCGGCCCAAATCGCCGCTGGGAGAGCCGAAGCCGGGCCTGGCCGGGCGTCAGGAAATCGAGCTCATGTATGACATCCTGGTGGCCGCGCTTCAGACCGACAGCACCCGGGTGCTCACTTATCGGCAGCCGGTGGACACGCTGCTCACCAGCCTCGACATCAAGGTGGCCCCGCACGACATGAGCCATTACCACTCGACGATGGCGGAGAAGCTCGACGCCTCCCAGCGGCGCGACATCGCCCAGGCGCAGCTGCTCGCCGGGCTGCTCGACAAACTCAAGTCCACCCGGGAGGCCGACGGGACCAGCCTGTTTGACCACGTCACCGTCGCCTTCGGCACCAACACCCGCACCGAACACAGCGGCGACAACTGCCCCACCCTGCTCGCCGGCGGCGGGGCCGGGCTCAAGCTCGGCCAGAACCTGGTGCTGCCCAAGGGCACCCCCCTCAACAATGCATGGCTCACCGTGCTCCAGGGATCGGGCCTCCCGGTGGAACGCCATGGCGACAGCACCGGCGTGATCAAAGAACTGCTCGCCTGAATCCGAGGCGCGTTTTCCCTGTGAAATGCCGCCTCCTCGGGTGGGCTCTTTTTTCCGGAGCGCTTCTCCACGCTCATCCGGGGTTCACGGCTGAAGTCCGGCCTGTGCTCGGAGAACGCGGCGACTTGGTTTTTCAGTCCAGGTGTGAGGGACCCCGGGCCCGGGTTCCGCGCACGGAGTTTGGGGCTTCCACGTTCATCCGGGGGACACTCCGGGTGGAGCAAACCCAGCCCCATTACACCGTGGTGCATTGGGTGGAACCCCGGGCGTTGGGCAGCCGCGCTTTGCGGGCGTGCATGATGCAAGTCGATTTCCGCTGGGTCGGCGCCACGGATGTGCAGTTTCGTTTTTTCCGCGAGGACGGACTCCGCAAAAAGCCCGAGGAAGCCGCGTTGCCGCCTTGGTTCAGCGTGGACTTGATATGCCTCAAGGGCGAGCAGACGCCCTCCCGATGGCAAATCAGCGATCGCGTCTCGCTCATCGACCCCGACACGAAAACGCGGCCAACCAGCGCAGGCAGTCCCGTTCCCAAGGAACAGGCCCCCTACCCGAGCACCGTTGCGCCGCTGTGGCTGCAGAGCGGAAAATGGTATCGGATTCTTTTTGAAGTGAAGGGCGATGACGTGAGCGTTCAGCTCAACGATGGGCAATCCCTCCGGGGCCGTTGCAAAGGGGCCGACAGGGCCAAGGTGCCCAGCCTGCTCCTGGAGGCGCCCCCGGGCAAAGGGGTCGAATTCGACAATCTCAAGCTCTGGTCGCTGCGTTAGGCCCCGGCGGCCGCCCTCTCACGGGCTGGGCTTGGAGGCCGATCCGCGGACGCGGGAATTGTGACAATCCTGTGGCAAACCGGCGGAGGGGATTGACCCAACGGGAAAACCCGATACGAAAACCGCCGATGCTCAAAGCCGTTTCCTTCGCCCATGCCCTCGCGGATGTCACCCGCTGGCGCATCGCCCATCTCATCGCCTCGGACGCGCTTTGTGTCTGCGAACTCGCCGATATTTTCCGGCTCCCGCAGTCCACTCTCTCCACGCATCTCCAGGTGATGCGCCGGACCGGCATCGCGTCCGTTGAACGCTGCGAGAAGTGGTCGTATTACCGGCTGGCCAAGGAAGTGAGGCCCGTCTGGAGAGCCCTCAACGCGCTCTCCGATCCCGACCCCGAATCCAGCAAAGCCTTGGAAGAGGACCGCAAACGAGCCGAAGCGCGCCTCGCGCTACGGGGCCAGACCGATTGCCAGGGACCCCGCCGCAGCATCCCGCCGACGCCGCCCGCCACCCGGAAACCCGCTTCTCCCCGCCTCAAAACCGCCGTGTTTTGCAAATAACCCCGCATCGTTTCAAACCTCCCACTTCTTATGGCAATCCGCATCGGTATCAATGGCTTCGGCCGCATGGGCAGACTCGCGTTTCGCGCAGGCTGGGCCTGGCCGGAAATCGAGTTTGTGCACCTCAACGAAATCGCCGGAGACGGCGTGACCTCGGCGCATCTGCTCACGTTCGATTCGGTCCACGGTCGGTGGAACCGGGACGTGCGCGGGACGCCGGACCGGGTGGTGGTGGAGGGCAAAGAAATCAGCCACAGCAGCCACAAAGACTTCTCCCAAGTGCCCTGGGGCGATCTGGGTGTGGACATTGTGCTGGAGGCGAGCGGCAAGTTCCGCACCCCGGAACAACTCGGGGCCTATTTCGAGGCCGGCGTGAAGAAAGTCATCGTGGCGGCGCCGGTCAAGACCGGGGCGCTCAACGTGGTGATGGGGGTCAACGATCATCTCTATGAGCCGGCCACGCATCACCTGCTGACGGCGGCTTCCTGCACGACCAACTGCCTGGCGCCGGTGGTGAAGGTGCTCCACGAAGGCATCGGGATCCGGCACGGCATGATCACGACCATCCATGACATGACCAACACGCAGTCCATTCTGGACACGCCCCACAAAGACCTGCGGCGCGCCCGGGCTTCGAGCCTCTCGCTCATTCCCACTTCCACGGGATCGGCCACCGCCATCGGAATGATTTTTCCCGAGTTGCAGGGCAAACTGGACGGGGTCGCCGTGCGGGTGCCGCTGCTCAACGCCTCGCTGACGGACGGCGTGTTTGAAATGAACCGGCCCACGGATGTGGACGAGGTCAACGGGCTCCTGCGGGAGGCCGCCGAGGGCCCCCTGGCCGGGATCCTCGGCTACGAGTCGCGCCCCTTGGTCTCGGTGGATTACAAGGACGACCCGCGTTCGGCGATCATCGACGCGCTTTCGACGATGGTGACCCACCAGACGCAGGTGAAAATCCTGGCCTGGTACGACAACGAATGGGGCTACGCCAACCGGTACGCGGAGCTCGCCCGCAAGGTGGCGCGGTCGCTCTGAAGCGCCTGAGATGAGTTCCCGCACCTTCGCGGACGCCGGGGTCCGCAATTACGCCGTGGTCACGCTGGCCTACTGGGCCGACACCCTGGCCGACGGCGCGATCCGCACCCTGGTGCTTTTCTATTTCTCGCAGCGGGGTTACTCGGCGTTGCAGGTGGCGCTCTTGTTCCTGTTCTATGAAGTGTTCGGGATCGTCACCAATTTCTGCGGCGGTTATCTCGGGGCGCGGTTCGGACTCAAAAGCACGCTGTTCCTTGGGCTGGGCACGCAGATCCTGGCGCTGGGGGTTCTGGCGTTGACGCCGGCGGACGCGCTGACGGTGGCGGTGGTCATGGTTTCGCAGGCGTTCTCGGGCATCGCCAAAGACCTCACCAAGATGAGCAGCAAAAGCGCGGTGAAACTGGTGGCGGGCGAGAGCCAGGGCCGTCTTTACCGGTGGGTGGCCCTGCTCACCGGGAGCAAAAACGCCCTCAAAGGAGTCGGCTTTTTCCTCGGGGGCCTGATGCTCTCGGCGCTGGGTTTTCAAACCGCCGCGGCCTGTCTGGCGGCGCTGGTGGCTCTCGCCTTGGTCGGCGCGGCGCTCTTCATGCGGGGCGGACTGGGTGCGGCCAATAAAAAGGCGAAGTTCAGCCACATGTTCTCCCGAAACCGCGCGGTGAACTTCCTGGCCTGGGCCCGGCTCTTCCTGTTCGGCGCCCGGGACATTTGGTTTGTGGTGGCGGTTCCCGTGTTTCTCGCGTCCGTGCTGGGATGGCAGTTTTGGCAGGCGGGCGGGTTCATGGCCGCGTGGGTGATCGGTTACGGGGCGGTGCAGGCGGCGGCGCCAGCGCTGGTCCGTCGGCGCACCGGCGGGGAGCCCGACGGGCGCACGGCGACGGGGCTGGCGTTCGCGCTGGCGCTGTTCCCGGCGGGGATCGCCGCCGCGCTCGGCCTTCAATGGAGCGCATCCGTCGTGCTGGTGACGGGCCTGATCCTCTTTGGCGTCGTGTTCGCGCTCAACTCGGCCGTTCATTCCTATCTCATCCTGGCTTACACAGACCACGACAAGGTCGCCATGAACGTCGGCATCTATTACATGGCCAACGCCTGCGGTCGCCTCGTCGGGACCCTGCTTTCGGGGATGCTCTACCAGTGGGGCAGCCGCTCCGGCCCCCACGACGGGCTGCTTTGGTGCCTGCTAGGCTCCACGGCGTTGGTGCTCGCCGCCGGTTGTCTGTCCCTCGGCTTGCCCGGCCGACTCCCGGCAACCGCCCCGGCCCGCTGACTCCCGGACACCCCTGGCGTGTCCGGAAAACACAACGAAAAGGCCGGAACCGACAAGACCCGGGCCGGGCCGTGTGGGAAGATCTGGCCTGAGTAAGTCGCACCCCATGAGTATCCCCTTCTTCTTTATCCCCTGTCTGGCGGCCCTTGTTTTGAGTGGAAGTTTCTTCCCCGCACACGCCGCCGGGTCCCGCCCGCCGAACATCGTCTTCATCTTTTCCGACGACCACGCGTTCCAAGCCATCAGCGCCTACGGCGAGGCCCGGCGCCTCCTTGAGACGCCGAACATCGACCGGCTCGCCAAGGAAGGGATGCGCTTTGAGCGTTGTCTCGTGCCCAACTCGATCTGCGGTCCGAGCCGGGCCACGGTTTTGACGGGGAAATACTCCCACCTCAACGGGTTCTACAACAACAGCAACAGCCGGTTCGATGCCTCCCAGCCCACCGTGCAGAAGCTGCTGCCCGGCTATCAGTCCGCGGTCATCGGCAAATGGCATCTGGTCAGCGACCCGGTCGGATTCGACCACTGGCAGATCCTCCCGGGCCAGGGGGATTATTACAACCCGCGCATGATCCGGAACGGGGAGAAGATCGAGGTGCCCGGTTATGTCACCGACGTCATCACAGATGCCTCGCTGGATTGGTTGAAAAAGCGGGATCCCTCCAAGCCTTTCCTTCTCATGTGCCAGCACAAGGCGCCGCATCGCGAATGGGAGCCGGCGCTCCGGCATCTCCACGCGGACGAGGACAGGGTGTATCCCGAGCCGCCCACGCTTTTTGACGATTACTCCGGACGCGGCCCGGCGGTGCGGGATCAGGACATGAGCCTGGCAAAGACCATGACCGCGCGGGACCTGAAGCTCGTGGCGCCGGCCCGGCTCACCCCGGAGCAGCGCCGGGTTTGGGACGCCTATTACGAGCCGCGCAACGAGGCGTTTCGCGAAGCCAAGCTCGTGGGCAAGGAGTTGGTCCGGTGGCGTTACCAGCGTTATATGCACGATTACCTGGCCTGTGTGCGGTCCGTGGACGAGAGCGTGGGACGGATCCTCCAATACCTCCAGGACGAGGGCCTGGCGGAGAACACCCTGGTGGTGTACTCGGCGGACCAGGGGTTTTACCTCGGGGAACACGGCTGGTTCGATAAACGCTGGATTTTTGAGGAAAGCCTTCGGACGCCGCTACTGGTCCGCTGGCCCGGGGTGACCCCGGCCGGGAGCGTTTGCCGTGACATCGTCTCGAACGTTGATTTCGCGGAGACCTTCCTTGAGGCGGCGGGTCAACCCGTGCCGGCCGACATGCAGGGGCGCAGCTTGGTGCCGCTGCTCCGGGGCAATACGCCGGCCGACTGGCGCAAGAGTTTCTACTACCAGTACTACGAGTTCCCGGAGCCGCACCGGGTCCAGCCGCATTACGGCGTAGTCACAGACCGCTACAAGCTAGTCCGGTTTTACGGAGCGGCTGGGAACACCACGGAGCTTTACGACCGCCTCAAGGATCCGCTGGAGCTCCGGGACGTGCTCGGGCAGCCGGGATACGAGGCGGTGGCCGGAGAACTGGAGGCGGAGCTGGGGCGGTTGCGTCGGGAGCTCAAGGTGCCCGAGGAGGTTCCAGCCGAGGCGTATGGCGGCAAACCGCAGGGCGGCCCCAAGCCGCGCTAACCCGAGTGGGGCCGTTTTGTTGCAAACGGCCCAGAGGGCCCCGTCGTCTCCCCGCAGAGTTGCAGCCCGCCGGACGTGCGCTCACTTCGCGTGATCATTCGGCGCACACGTCGACCCGCTTCCCCGGACACGCCGGGTTCATCCTAACTCCGAAGTTTCAGAGAGAGATTATTTTCACGCGGAGGCGCGGGTAACGCGGAGGGATTTTTGGAAATTGCCCAATCCAAAGGCTTTGCACTTTCGCCCCTTCAGGCATTCCGCTGGAACTTCCGTTTTCAGGGTGAACGCCCCAGAAGGCGTTTCCCAGAAAGGGCCTGCGTCTTCAGAGCCACTTGCACGTTGGATACGTATTGGGCCCCCAAATCCAAAGGCTCTGTCCCGTTCCGAGTCACACGGCCGGCGCCCACGTGGATCACGGCATAATCGGCCTTGGTATGCAGGGCACAGCGGGTGGACACCTTGATCTCGCGCCCGGTGTCACCGCCGCCCACGCTATCCTCGTAGCCAACGCTGCTTCCCAGGACATCCCGCAAAGCCACCGGCCACAACGGCTGCAGCGTCTCGGGTTTGCCCTCAAAAAGATAAATATGGCACGCGAGATGCACCGGTCTGCCGGGTTTCGGACGGGTGTCGAGGAATTCGGCTGAAAATTCCAGAATGGATTCCGTGTCCGGATCGAGCTGTGTCTTGAGGTGGCTCAGATCGAGGATCCGGAAGGCGTCGCAGGAGTTGGCACGGCCGTTCCGGGAGTTGCGGTCGCCGACGGCCTGGATGAACCGCAGACCGCCGCCGTTTTTCAGCTTCGCGGAGTATTCGGCGGGGTCCCCGCTCCAAACCCCCGTTCTAAAGGGAAACCCGGGCGCCAAAGGGCCGTTCTTGTCCTCGAACCCATCCTGAAAAAGCATCATCCACTCGGTGACAGCCCCCCGCGGAACGGCGATTGCCCAGGCCATCGAAGCGCAGAGAAACCCGACAACCACCCCTGCGGCGGCAGCCGTGGTGGACCACTGGAACCAGCTTCTGTATTTCGTAATCACCCGGCCGGCGCCCTGGGGCGTGTCCGCATCCACTAAAGCTTCCATCTGGGCCGTGCGCAGATCCTCGGTGAGCACCACGTCGTCGGCCAGCCACTGGGCGGCGGCGGCCCGGGCCTCCGGGCGCGTCCTCAAAATGTCGTTGAGTTCTTTGCGTTCCGCGGCGGACAACTGCCGGGTCCTGCTTTCAACAAGCAGTTCGTTCAGGCGCGGCATGCAGGGATAGTGGGGAGTGGGGCTCATGCGGTTTGTTCGTTGAGACGGCGTTCAATGCAATCAGCCAGGCTGCGCCGGAGCCGCATCAGGAGCACTTTGACGGCGCTCAGGCGCATTCGATGGGAGGCGGCGATTTCGGCGTGGGGATGGCCCAGCACATAATGAGCCGAGAGCACGTCGCGATGGCGGGGCTGGAGTTTTTCCGTGCACAGGGCTAGCGCATCGCGGCGGGCGCCCACGGTCTCGGCGACATGGAGCGATTCATCGACCATGGCTAACGCCACGTCCTCGTCGAAAACCAGCAGGTCACGCTGCCGATCCCGGATAACAGCGAGCACTTCGTACCGGGCCACGGCCAGAGCCCAGGGCAGAAACCGTTTTTTTTGATCCCATTCTCCGGCCTTGCGCCAGAGCACCACGTTGGTGCGTTGCCAGGCGTCTTTGCCCTCTTCCCTGTTACCAAGCGACGCCTCGCAGTAGGCGCGCAGGGCCGTCTGCGACTCTGTCAGCGCCAGCACAAAAGCGGCGTCGGGGGCGTTCTGGCCGGGTTCAGTAAACGAGCTCATGCATTGAGGATCTCCCATAGCGAATCAAAAAGTTACAATTTTCCTCAGACAGCCGCTTCCGGACCACGGGATGACCCGATTGATAAATCCGAACTCCGAAGTTTCAGAGAGAGATTATTTTCACGCGGAGGCGCGGGGATCGCGGAGGGATTTCTGTAAATGGCCGAACCCAAAGGCTTTGCACTTTCGCCCATTCAATTATTCCGCTGGAACTTCCGTTTTCGGGATAAAACAAAGCGAGCGGCCACTGGGGACCGCTCGCTGAGAGTTTTTTCGGATGAGAACGGGCCGTCTACCAGCGGGTGGCCTTGAATTTCCAGCCCGGCACCTTTTTCTGCATCTCCGGCTCGTCATCGCGCTCTTTCAAGCCGCAGCGCAGATAGTTCTGGTGCGCCCGCTCCAGGGCCGCGCGGTCAAGTTCGACTCCGAGCCCCGGGCCCTTGGGCAGCTCCACGCAGCCCTCGACGATGGGCAGGCGGCCCCCGACGATAATCTCCTCCCACTGCCAGGGATAATGCGTGTCGAGAGCGTAACTGAGGTTGGGCATGGCGGCGCCGAGATGAGTCATGGCGGCCATGGAAATTCCGGCGTGGTTGTTGGAATGCATCGACACCCCCTGGCCAAATGTCCGGCAATGCGCCGCCAGCTCCATGGAGGCGCGCAGCCCCCCCCAGTAATGGTGATCGGTCAAAATAATGTCCTCCGAACCGTGCCGCGCGCTGCCGGGCAGATCCGCGAAAGACGTGGTGCACATGTTGGTGGCCATCGGCAGGTTCACCGCCCTGCGCACCGCCGCCATGTTTTCCTGGCCCCGGGCCGGGTCCTCAAAATACTCGAGAACCCCTTCGAGTTCTTTCCCCCAGCGAATGGAGGTGTCCACGCTCCACAGCGCGTTGGGATCGTAGCGGAGGGGCACGTCCGGGCCGAACGCCTCGCGCAACGCCTTGAGGGCGTTGACCTCCTGTTCCGGCTCGAAAACGCCGCCCTTGAGTTTGATGGATTGGAACCCGAACTCGTCCACCATGGCCTGGGCCTGGGCCACGACGCCCTCGGGATCGAGCGCCGCGCGCTGCCGTGCGGCCGCCCAGCCCGTCGCGGCGGGATCGGTTTCAAAAGCCAGGTCGCCGCCCGCGCCCTCGAATTTGTAGAAGAGATAGGCCGAATACGGCACGCGCTCCCGGACGATGCCCCCCAGCAGCGTGGCCGCGGGCACCCCGAACGCTTTGCCTGCCAGATCCAGGCAGGCGACATCGATGGCGCTGAACACCTGCACAATCTTGCGCTGGTCCCAGGGCGTGTCGCCCCGGGCCGCGGTTGTCTCTGGCTTAAAATGCCCCGAGAGCAACGCCTTGAGCCGGTTCCAGTTCAGCGGGTCCGCTCCGATCACCACCTCCCGCGCCTCGGCCAACACGGCGTCCACAGCCGCGCTGCCCGGCACCTCGGCCAGACCCGTGAGACCGTTGTCGGTGACCAACTCCACGACGGTGCGCAGGGCGTAGGGCGCGTGCAGCCCGGCGGCGTTGAGCAGTGGCGGATCGCCCAGGGCGATGGGCGTGATGTGCATTTCAGTGATTCGCATAGGAGGGGGAAGGGGATGCTTGGTTACTGCCCGCGCTGGAGACTCGCGAACTGGCGCAGACCCGCAGTGACGGCGGCGCCGTCCGACCCGAGAGCCATCACAGTGTAGCCTTCCTCGCGCAGGGTCGGCAGTTGGCTGGCCGCCGTGGCGAGAATACCCGCCGCTTTCCCCGCGTTTCGCGCGGCTTGGCAGACTTTGCGCCGGGCCTCAACAAACGCCGGGTGCTCGAACTCCCCCTGGATCCCCATGTTGGTGGTCAGATCCAGCGGCCCGACAAACAAGACGTCCACGCCGTCCACAGCGGCGATGGCGTCGAGGTGCTCGAGCGATTCAGGCGTCTCGATCTGCGCCATCATGACCAGCCGCTCGTGGGCGTGGGCGTAGTAGTCCTCGAAGTTTTGGCCGAATCCGGCGGCCCGGTTGAACTTGGAAACCCCGCGGGTCCCGCGCGGCGGATACCGCATGGCCGACACCGCGGCCTGGGCCTCCGCGGCCGTGTTGACGTAGGGCACCATGACGCCGTTGGCCCCGAGATCCAGCGCCCGCTTGAACCGCGCGGGTTCGTTCTCGGCGATGCGCACGATGCTCGCGGTGCCCGTCGCCGAGACCGCCTGCAGCTGATGGAGCAGGGTTTCCTCCGAGCCGGGCCCGTGCTCGTAGTCGAGCATGAGCCAGTCAAACCCGGCGTGCCCGGCAATCTCCGCAGTGATGCTGGAGCCGAGGTTGATGAAGGTGCCGCCGAGCCATTGACCGGCAAGCACCCGGTCACGAAAAGTGGCGCTGGCGCTCATAGGGTGGTGTAGAGGCGGTAAAGAGCCTGGGTGCCGTTGTCTTCCCAGCCGTTGGCCGCGACCCGATCGTAAAGCCCCTTGGCGACAGCCAGGCCGGGCACGTCGAGATTGAGCGCCGCGGCGCTCTCCAGGGCGATCCGCATGTCCTTGAGGATGTGTTTGACGTAGAACCCGGGGGCGAAATCGCCGTTTAACGCCCGCGGCGCCAGGGTGGTCAGCGCCCAGCTGCCGGCCGCGCCGCCGCTGATGCTCTGGTGCACGCTGGCAGGATCCAGGCCCGCCTTTTTCGCGTAGGCGAGCGCTTCGCACCACGCCACCATACCCACCGCCACCGAGATCTGGTTGGCCATCTTGCAATGTTGGCCCGCGCCGGCCGCGCCGAGCAGCGCGATGTTTTTGCCCAACTTCTCCAAGAAAGGCCGGGCCCGGTCAAAAGCCGCTTGGGCGCCGCCCACCATGATCACCAGGCGCGCCTCGCGGGCGCCAATGTCGCCCCCGGACACCGGTGCATCCAGCGCTTCCAAGCCGCGGGCCTGGGCGGCCTGCGCGATGCGTTCGGCCAGCAGCGGGCTGGAGGTGGTCATGTCGATCAAGAGTGCGCCGGGCCGCGCCTTTTCAACGATCCCTCCCGCGCCGAGATAGGTCTCCTCCACATCCTGGGGAAACCCCAGCATGGTGATGACCACGTCGGCTGCCGCCGCCACGTCTCCCGCGGACTCGTGCCAGTGGGCGCCGGCGTCCAGCAGGGCCTGGGCTTTTTCCTTGGTGCGGTTGAAAACGTGGACCGTGTGACCGGCGGCTATGAGATGCGAAGCCATGCTGCGTCCCATGACGCCCGTTCCGACAAAACCGAGAGAGAGAGGGGCTGACATTAGAGCTTCATCTAGAGCGAAGACGCCCTTGGTTTCGAGGGCAAAAACCGCCTTTCTCAGCCGTCCGTTTGCCGAGGTCTCAAACGGCCTCGGCGCCCCCCAAAAAAGCGACAAGTCCCCGCCCCACGGGACCCGGTTTTTGAACTCCAAAGAGCGCTGTGCGTCTCCCAAAAGCGCGACTCAAAGGGGGGCTGTGGCTCCCGCGGCTTTGGCGGGCTACCGCCAGCCCGCCCGCTCCGAGGCGTATCTCAGAAACTCCCCCATCCGGCGCTGAGCCTCAATGGAAACGGGGCCGGTGCGCGAGAGGTCCAGGAGCGCGTCTGCGGCTTTGGTGGGCGTGGGATCCTCGGGAACCAGGCGTTGCAGTTCGCGGAGCCCGGCCAGGAGATTGGCGAACACTGCGGGGTGTTCCCGGGTTTCGCGCAAAAGATTCCCGGAGGCCGTGCGTTTGTCGTCGCTGATCATCTCCAAGAAACCCAAGGCGCTTGTGTCAATGGGAGGCCGGGTGCCGTCCACCAGGATTTCCGAGCGGGTCGCAACCCCCGCAGTGACGGCGCCCTGGCCCGGCCTGGGAATCGCAGGTTGAACGATCGTGCCATCCGCGGCGACGAACGGGACCTGCTGCGTGGCCTCCCGGTATTCGAGCCGCGACTGGCGTGATTCCTTCGCGCGGAAGGTGATATTCACCGGCAACGAGAGAAATTCCGCATACGGGTTAAGGCGCGCCGGTTCCGGTCCGAGCACGGTCTTTTCACCTGTCAGAAGGGCCTTCTGTCGAGCCGCCTCCAACGCCGTTTCCTGCTTCGCCAACCGCGCCAGGTCCAAGTCATTCCATTTCACCGTGACCGGCTTGGCCTCGCCGGGCCTGACAAACGTCACGCCGTCCGCGCCCACCACGGCATGATCCGGGAGCGGAAACACGCCCCCTCTGGCCAGGGGAAGAGACCGGGCTTGGGTCGCCTGGACCAGGGTGAACAAGCCGGCTGCGATCAGAGTCAAAAGAGGTTTCATCGGGAGGGGGGGGTGAGTGTCTCAATACAATCGGGCGGAATGAGATCAGCCGGCTCTGGCTTCGCGGGGGGGGCGGTGGGAGTGGGGAAAAATCCTCGGGAGCAGCGTTCTTGGAGGCGCGATTCCGCGCAATGGAACCACCTGGTCGATAAAACATTTAGCCCCGGGGCGCAAGCCGACTTTTGAGGATTTCAGGCCTGGATTCGCCCCGCCTAAATAGCCCGCCGCTCGGCCATGATTCGGAGGCATGAAGACCCGGAAACGGGCGGCCGGAGACTGGATGCAAACATGAACACAACACCGGAGACCGCTCCAAGCGCGCTCTGGTCCCTCGCGGTGCCTCGCATCGACGCGCGGACCTAATCCGTGCGCCGGAGCCGGACAACCCGGGCGCAAGTTCCCGCCCGCTGGAGCGCCCCATGGAGCCATCCCGGATGTGCCCTTGCGGAAATAGCTGGCCAAAGGGCGCGAAAATCCCGACACGCCACGGACTCGTCATGGATTCGCAGTCGCCCTCTCGCTCTCAGTTCACCGTGCGTCTTCTTCGCTTTCGTTGGGTCGCACTCGGGATCGCTTTGGTGTGCGGCGCGGGCTTGGCGCGAACCGTTTTTCGCCAGGCTCCGAGCCGGGAGAACCAATCCAAGTCCCCGAGCAAACCGCGCAAGAAGGGGGAGCCGGGCGACCATTTCAAGCGCCCCCCGGTGTCGGTCGTGGAACGCTCCGGGTTGGCCAATTTGGAGCAAAAACTGCGAGCCCAAACGCCGGTAACGATCGGGTTTATCGGCGGGTCGATCACACAAAACGCCGGCGACGGGGGGTTTGTGAGCGCCGCGCAGACCTGGCTTTCCAAGGACTCCCGCGGAGGCCGCGTGGACATCGTCAACGCCGGCGTCGCCGCGACCGGATCGGATTTCGGCGCGCAACGCGTGGACCGCGATGTGCTCGTGCACGCCCCGGATGTTGTTTTTGTGGAGTTCGCGGTGAACGACTCCGACCGGGCTTGCGTGGGGGACATGGAACGTTTGGTGCGAAAGATCCGCACGGCTTGTCCCCTCTGCGACATCGTCTTTCTCTACACGGTCATGGATTGGTCGCTGCCTTTGCTCGAGCAGGGCAAGTATCCAATCTCGGTGCGGCGTCATGAGTTTGTCGCGGCGCATTACGGGATCGCCTCGGTGGCGCTGGGCTTTGAGGCCGCCCGCAAAATCCGCGGAGGCGAATGGACATGGGCGGATTTCTCCAAGGACGCGTGTCATCCCACGCCCGCGGGTTACGCCAGTTACAATCAAGATCTCGAGGCCGCGCTTCCCCTCCTCCTGTCCGCCGGAAAACCAGGGGCGGCGTCTCTGCCTCCGCCTCTCACCCCGGGGCTGGTCGTGCAGCCCGAGCCTGCGCGGCCTTTGCCCGGGACGCCTCCCGAGGCATTGCTTGATGAGGCCGGGCGCCCGGTCCGGCAGACGTTCCATTTGCAAGGCATCGGCGCGCAGTGGATCACGGAGCCCCGGTTTCCCGCAGCAACCGACTCGCCCATGTGGCGTTTGGAATACCGGAAAACGGGCGGCGTCGCCCCCGCCGACACCGGCCCGGAAATCAGGCGCACCGAGTGGAAAGCTCAGCGGTGGTTTGATGAAACCCGTTCTTTCACCGGCAGCGGGTCGCTACCGCTCGCCCAATGGAAACCGGGCAAAGGCAACCGATTCGGCGCCGTGCGCGGGGAATCCGCCATACTCGTGTGGCGTGCGCCGTCCAGCGGCGCCTTCCTTTTTGAGGTGTCCGCGACCGGGCTCGAGGGCCCGGGTTTCTCGGACAAAGCGTTCACGGGAATTGATCTGGCCCTGTTTCCCGGAGGCGCGGCAACCGGGGATCCCGTGGCCGAACACCGCAGTCGCGCCGGGGATCCGGCGGCGTTTTGTTTGCGCAAGCGAATGAACCTGACGGCGGGGGATGAAGTCGCCGTGTTGTTTGTCGCAAAGGATTTCAAATACGCATTCTACGAGGATTTCCGGGTGGCAGTCGGACAGCTGGAGCCCGAGGTTTCAACGCGAGCCCCGGAGTGACAGGGACAGGCGGCTTTGACGCGGAGCAACTCAGAGCGCGGGGATCTTTTTGGAAACCCCTGAACACCTGGGCTTTTCAATTCCGTCCTCTCAATCATTCCGCTTCGCCCTCGGTTTTCAGGCCCCGCCCAGGCGCCCTGCCCCGGCTCTTGCCGCTGCCGCCGCGTTTCCGCCCTCGCCAAAACCTAGGATTCCAAGACCGCCCTTTCCCTTCCTGCCCGGCTGTGGACCCAAAAAAGGAGTTTATTGCGGGCGCTCGGAGTCACTTCGGCTCGGAAACCAAAGCCATGCGGAATCCCGCATGCGGAATCCTGCGTTCGGGGCCGTAGGCCGTGCGATACGCCGATCGACACACGGCCGGGTATCCGATGTACCAGGATCCGCCTCGCAAAATCCGGGCCGCTCCCTCTCGCGCTCCCTGCGGGTCGCGCCCGCCTTCAAGCTTGAATCCGTACCAGTCCCGACACCATTCCCAGAGGTTGCCATGCATGTCGTAAAAACCCCAAGCGTTGGGCTTCTTCCGGGCCACCGGATGGGTCGCCTCCCCGGAGTTGGCTTCGTACCATGCCACTTCGTCCAACCCAGGATCTTCTCCGGTTTTAGCCTCCAGGTTTTTTCCGCTGTTGAGGGCAGTCGCGTTCCCGGCCCGGCACGCGTATTCCCACTGCGCTTCGGTGGGCAAATCAAACCGCCAGCCCTCGGGGATCTCGCCCGCTGCTCGCGCGTGCTCGGTGAGCTCTTTACAGAACTGCGCGGCGTCCTCCCAACTGACCGTGTCCACCGGGTTCTGCGGATGCACAAACGCGGACGGATTTTTGTCTCTGATCACCCGCCACTGTTCCTGGGTGAGCTCGGTGGACTGCAGAAAAAACCCGTTGGGAAGAACCACCTCCGCCTCTGCTTCGTTGGCGAACCTCCCCAGCTCGCCTTTCGGGCTGCCCATCCTGAATGCGCCGGGCGGACACCAGATCAGCCTCAAGTCCGGCATCCATTCCAGACGCACGGACTTCACCGCGCGTCCCGCGGCGACTTCGGCAACCGCGTTCAGCGCGCCCGTGCCTCCGAAGCTCGGGATTTGACCCAAAAACCCGCCCACCATGCCCGCGAAAAGGATTCTTAATCTTGGCGCCATAGAAATGAGGCGTCTGTTCCATCGCAGGGCACGCGGCGCGGCGGGCGGACACCCGCGTCTTGGGAAGACGAGGCTGGGCCGACGATGAAAACAAGACAACTACCTCACGGTCGCGGGGCGCCGTGGCAACCCGGCGACGAACCTGTGAAAATCCCGCGAAACCCGGCGCGGCCGTCCCCCCCGGGAAGCGTACGCCATGGGCGCACTTTGGAAGCGCGCAACTATCAAGAACCTGGCGCCGTTCTTCGGCCGTGGGCCCGCAGCCCGGCTGAACAGCCCCGAGGTTTTCTCTCAATTGCGTCGGAGATGTTGCCCGTGCCATCCGCCCCCAGGAACTTCAAGGGCACCAGGGAGACCCTCCGGCCACACCCACCCCTCAATGCCAGCCCAGCGACCGCACCATCCAGAGGACCGCCTCCTTGCCGCCAATCGCCAAGGCCCCGAAAAAGAGGAGGTTCAAGGCAAACGCAAAACAACCCGCGATAAAAAAAACGCCATCGCGTTCGAGGGCCCCCGCAGCCAGGAGAAGCACCGTGGCGGCCGGGAGCACGTTGCTCAGGGGGATGGGGAGCGGCAACAGCAGCAGAACGCCCGACACGGCGATCAACACCCCGGTGAGCCGTTGGAAAATCCAGGTGGTGTGGAGGAACGAAAGCCGCGGCCGAAGCAGGATCTCCAGCCAACGCAGGATCCGGCTGCCGGCCTGGAGCAGGCGGGTCAGGTTGCGGCCTTCGACTTTGTGCTGGAGCACCCGCCGGGGCAGCCAGGGCTTCTGCCCAAAAGTGATCCGCACCCCGATGAGCGCCATGATGGAGCCCAGCGCGGTGGAAAGAAAAGGCAGCGGCACCGGGCTCAGAAAAGGCAGGGAAAGCAGGATCAGCAGGACGTCGTACGCGCGTCCACGGGAGACGTGGACGAGTTCCTCGAAATCCAGGGGGCGCTCCGTGAACTCCTCCGCGAGCCGGTTGAGGAGAACGGAGAGTTTCTCGCGCGGCTCGGACTCAGGAGCGGGGTGTGGATCGATTGGCGGAGCGCCCATTTTGTGAAACGTTGGCAGTTCCCGGCGGGTTTGTCGCGCCGTTCGCAGCTTTTGTTTTTTGAAGTCGCATGCGCTTGGGTCGTTTGGCGGACGCAGTCCCCCGGGTTGGAGAACGCCGCAGAGCGCGGAAGCTCGGCGTCGCCCCCCGCCGCGGGTTCTAATCCTTCAGGCCGAGCCCCAGGGACTGTTTGCAATAAACCAGGCTCCGCTCGAGTTGGGCCTTTTGGAACTCGGCCTCGGTGGCAAACGCGCCTTTCCCGGGCTCCATCGGTTTGCCTTTCCGGGCCATACGGATGAACCCGGCGAGATCCGCCGCGGACCGTTGAGGCCAGAGCTGGATGAAGTCCGGGTCCAGGAAAGCAATCTCGCGCTGGAACCCGCCGATGGTCTCGATGTGGACGGGGGCCTGCGGACACGTTTTTTCGAACACGTCGAAGAACCCGGGCAGATCGACCACGAACCCAGGTGGATTTGGATCCTGAGATCCGCCGCTTTTTTCCGGAGATCGCCGAGGGAGGCGTCGTCGGTTTTTTCAAACGCGTCGAGGTCGGTGATAAACAGCGAGTCGGTTCGCTGTTCCGCGGCGTAATCGATGAGCTGCGCCGCCTTCCATTTCATCGCCCGCACGGCGAAATTATCCAGCCCGAGCTGGATCCCGCGCCGGCGGACCGCCGCCTGCGCGTCGGGTGCGAGGGACAGGCCCGCGGAAAGGGCCGCGGCCCTGAGCGAAAGGAAACGACGACGCGAAAGCGGCACGGGGGGAGGAACGCTCATGGGGGGCAATTGAACGCAGTCTCCCGCACTTTTCCCAGCCGCGAAATCGGGCGGTCCACCGGCTCAACCGCCGGGACCGCCCGGGCTCACGGGAAAGTGGCACAGGCTTCCAGCCTGTGATCTGTGACAGTCACAGCCAGGATGGCTGTGCCACTTTGGGCTCCACAGGCGGCGCCGGCAGGGATGGGTGCTCTTAGAGGCTCTTGAGATAGGCGGCAATATCCGCCACCGACTGGGCCGTCAGCCCCAGGTGTTCGGGGTCGTACATCAACGAGCGTTTCAAGGGATTCACCGACTCCACCCGGCTCCGGGGAATGGTCTGCAACGCGCCCCCCACGCATTTGACGATGAGAGGGTCCGCGTTGGCCAGCACCATGCCGGTGACGGTGAGTCCGTCCTTGGTCTTGATCTCGCTGCCCTCGTATCCGTGCCACACGGAGGCCGAGGGCCGGGCGATGGCGTCAATAATGACCTCGGCGGTTTGTTCACGGCCAAAGGTGCTCAGGTCCGGGCCGTAATCCGCCCCCTGACTTCCGATCCGGTGGCAGGTGTAACAGGCCGCCGCCGCGCCGCCGCGCACGGGGTCCCCGGCAAGTTTGGCGATTTCAGCGGCCGCCGGCAGCTTGGGCGCGTCGGGAAGGGGAGCCGGCATTTCCACCGCCACGACCTGCGCGTTGTCGGCGTCGTAAAGACCGCGTTCCTTGAGCGGCGTCTGGAGGTCGTGCCCGGCCCAGGTGTTGGACTTGCGGTTGAGCAGCCACCAAAGGGAGGTGGAGGCAAGCGGCGAGCGTTTGTCGGTGGCGAGATCGACTACGGCCAAAGCCGCGTCTTTCTCGGGCACAAACGCCAGCGCCGTCAGCATCCGGGTGCGCTGTTCAAGGCTCAATCCGGCATCGGTCGCGCGAGCCTTCAACGCCGGCACCGCCTGAACCGGGTGCAACCGCCATGCGATCCATTCCGCCTGCGGGGTCCAAGCCAGCGGGTTCGGGTCAAACAGCTTGGCGATCGCCTGAAACACCGCGCCCTCCTTGCCCTCGCATCCCAGGCCCAGCGCCTCCAGGTAAGCGCGGTCTTTTCCGTCAAACTGTTCCGCCAACGCGGCCAGCAAAGGCACACTCTGGGCCTCCGGCACATCCCGAAGGCTCAGCGCAATCTCGCGGCGCACCGCCGGGGACGGGTCCCGCACCAGCGTGGCGGCGAGACTCAGGGCGTCCCGGCCCGCCCGGCGCAACGCCCGGTAAACGAGCATGCGTTGCTGCGGGTCGGCTGATTCGAGCAACGGCTCGGCTTTGCCCGCTCCGGTGCTGTCATCCAACACCACCACCCGGTCACCCGCAGGCTGCCGATTGGCGAATTTGCGGTAGTTCACGCCTTCGGTCACCCAAAGCCGGCCCTGGGCGTCAAAATCCATGTTGGTCGGATTCAACAAAAGCGGTGACTTGGCCCACAGGGTCACCTCCAACCCCTCCGGCACGGTGAACACATCGGGCGCAACTTCCGTGGGCCCCTCCTCGGGGAGCGCGGCGGGAGCGGCTTGGGCCACCGGCTGGGTCGGCTTGGGTAACTTCGATTCGCGGTCCACCGGGATTTCCGCCGCCGGCAGAGCATTGAGCTCGCCGGGCTGCGGCGCCTTCAAGGGCGGTTTGCCGGGGCCTTTATCGTCGAGATTGGAATTGAGCTGTTCTTCGGTCACCGGAAGGCTGCGCACGCCGTCGGCGGGCACCTCCATCTTGGCCGTCCAAACGATGGCGTTGAGCGCCAGTTTGCGGAACCCGTCCACGGCCCAGTTGCGATGATAATGGCCGCCGGTGAACCCCACGCCGCGCCCCCCGTCGGGACGTTCAACGCCCCACATCAGCGCCTGGGGTTTCTCGAGCCCGGCCACGCCGTGTTCGTTCCAGAGGTTGATGTAGCGTTTGATCCGGTCACGCGTGGGCGTGGCGGTCACCAGGTAGAGCACTTCGCCGCGGTTGGGCCGGA
>CAMARB010000008.1 GCA_945860355.1 Chthoniobacter flavus
GCCGGGCGGTTCGTTCTGCAGACGATCGAGCACTTCCTGCGCCTCGCCCGTCTTGTCGAGTTGGTTTCGTGGTCTTCCCATTCACCTTTCCATCACATCCAAGTCCGCCTGTCAGGCTTTTACCCGTTACGGCATGGTCTTGGTATCAGAGTGCGCAAAGATTCCGGAGGGTTCACGCGAAGGCGCGGGAGCGCGCGGCGATATTTTTTAAACTTCTAAACGCCAATTACTGAACAACCCGTTCCAGCAGTCATTCCGCCTAAACCCCGGTTTTCAGGGAAATCACTCCCCCGGCTTCTCAGGGAGCGGGCGCGGGCTGAAATGCTGCTCGTCGAGTGTGGCACCCGAGAGGTTTTTCAGCTGCACCCGCAGCCGCTCGGGAGACTTGCGGAACGTGAGCAGGACAAAGCTGTCCTCCCGCCGGAGCAGCTCCGATTTCGGGTCCGGGTAGGGCGTTTCCAGGCCGTTGACCGAGGTGTTGTAAAACGCCACCGGCCCCACTTGAGCCCGTTCGGCAAAATACCCGTATCCCGTGATCGCAAGCGAACCCCGCAGGAGCATCCGGCCCCAGTCGCCTCCCTCCAGGCCCCGGACCCTGGCGTTCTGTTCATTATAAAGGGTGACCAGGAAGGGTTGCCGGCTCTGCTCGCTGATCCGGCGGTACCACTGGAACTGAACGCTTTGCCGGTCGTACGGATGGCAGCTCTGCCAGGTGGTGCCCATGTCGGTGAGATGACTGAGGTCCAACGCCAGGAACCGCACACCGAACGCCGGAATGTCGAAGTGCCAGTGCCATTCCTCCCCCGGCAACGCAAAAAACGCCCGGAACGCCGTCGCCTCGATGTCGTAAACCGCGTCCGCCGGGGGGCGCGCCCCGCGGGGCCGGATCTCGCGGTCATGATTGCCCAGAAGCGGCATCCAGGGCGTGGCCCGGAAGAGCTGCGGGGCTTGATCCACAAAACGCCCAAACGCGGAGGTGTCCTCCGGCGCAACCGGTTTCCCCCGGTGAAGCGCCTCCACGTGGTCTCCGGCGCTCAGAAGCAGATGCGGCCGTTCACGCGCCACGGCGTCCGCCCAGGGACGCTCGGCAAACCCCGTATCGGCTATCACCGCCACCCGCACCTCGTCCTCTTCCCGGGCAATCACGCGGTGCACCCCGGACACCGATTCCCCGCAGCGGATCCGGTAATAGAGCGACTCGCCCGGGGGCGCCGCGGGGATCTCCACGTGCCGGATCCCGCCCGAACCGGGGCCGGTTTTACGCTGGGCGAGTGCGGTGTCGTTTCCAAATTCCACCACGGCGGTGCCCTCCGCGGGGCCTTCCCAGCTCACGACGATGCGATCGGGCGCATGGGTCTGGTGGGTGAGCCAGATCCGTTCGATAGCGGGGTTTTCCGTCAACGCGGGGGACTCGGCTGCGGCGGCGGCCGCGAGGGTCAGCGCAAGGGCCAGGATCAAGTTCCGGGGGACAGACATGAAGGCACTCCATTAGGCATTCCATGAGGGGCAATCAAGCGCCGGGGGCCCCATGCGGGATCCATTGAAGCTTCTGCCACCCCCTGCCGGGGTGGGGCGTTTTCGGGGATACCGCGTTCCTGCGGTGTCGCTTCGCTTAACCGCCGAATACAACCTCTGTTTCCTCCGGGCACAATACCCTCCGGGCTGCTGCGCGCTCGGAGAACTTGTGCGTCCCAGCCCGGCACTGCCGCGCGTCCCTCCCCGCCTAAAAAAGCCTCCGCCGCACAACATTCAGCCTGGCGGCTCAGTTTAAGACGCGTGAGCCCTGGGAAACGCGGCGCGCGCACTTTACCTTTGCCGGGTATCGGCTAACTTCCCGGCCCTTTGTCTCTGCCACCCACGAATTTACCCAGCGCCATGCTTACCAGCGCCCAGATCCGCCAATCTTTCCTCGATTTCTTCGCATCCAAGGAACACGCCGTCGTGCCCTCCTCGAGCCTGATGCCGGACTCGCCGAACCTGCTTTTCACCAACGCCGGCATGAACCAGTTCGTGCCGATTTTCCTGGGCCAAGTCCAGTGCCCGTACCGTCCGGGCCGCGCCGCGGACACCCAGAAGTGCATCCGCGCGGGAGGCAAACATAACGACTTGGACGACGTGGGGCTGGACACCTACCACCACACCTTCTTCGAGATGCTCGGGAACTGGTCCTTTGGCGATTACTTCAAAAAAGAGGCGATCGACTGGGCTTGGGAGCTGGTGGTCAACCGCTGGAAATTCCCGGCCAACCGGCTCTACGCCACGGTGTATGCGCCCGACAAATCCAAGGGCGACCCGAGCGAGTTCGACCAGGAGGCGTGGGATTTCTGGGCCGAGAAATTCCGGGCGGCGGGGCTCGACCCGGCGGTGCAGATCGTCAACGGGAACAAGAAGGACAACTTTTGGATGATGGGCGACACCGGCCCGTGCGGCCCGTGCTCGGAGTTGCACGTGGACCTCACCCCGGAGGGCGACACCCGGGGCAGCCTCGTCAACACGGGCGACTCCCGGTGCATCGAGATCTGGAACCTGGTGTTCATCCAGTTCAACGCCAACCCCGACGGCACGTTCTCGCCGCTGCCCGCCCAGCACGTGGACACCGGCATGGGCTTCGAGCGCGTGACCTCCATCATCCAGGGCACGAAAAACTTCACCGATTTCGCCCACGCGAAAATCTCCAACTACGAGACCGACATTTTCCGGCCGCTCTTTGACGAGATTGAGAAGCTCAGCGGCCAGAAATACGGCGCCACCCTGCCCAAGGCCGGGTCCACCGGGGACACCGAGCAGGAGAAGGTGGACGTCGCGTTCCGGGTCATCGCCGACCACATCCGCACCCTGTCCTTTGCCGTGGCCGACGGGATCGCGCCCGGCAACACCGACCGCAACTACGTGCTCCGTCGGATCCTGCGGCGGGCCGTGCGGTACGGGCGGACCCTGGGTTTCCGGCAGCCCTTCTTCTACAAGCTCGTGGACGTGCTCGCGGAGAACATGGGCGGCGTGTTTCCGGAGCTGCGCGCCCGGCGCGACTTTGTCAAAGCGACGCTCAAGACCGAGGAGGAATCCTTCAACCGCACGCTCGATACGGGCCTGCAGTTCTTCGAGTATTTCCTGCGCCTCATTGAGCAGGCCCGGCTCATGGCCCACCAGATCCAAAACCGGATCAAGTTTCTCAAGATCTTCCACGCGGACCCCGATCCGATGGCCAACGCGGAACTGCTCGCCAGTGTCCGGGAGATCGCCCAGCTGGCGCTCGAGTTCTTCCGGGACATCGACCGCGGGGTTTGGCAGAGGCTTGGCGGTTTGCGGGAGTATCCGCTCATCAACAAGGCGCGCGAGCTGCACGACATTCTCGCCGCGTACGAGGCGGACAGGATCCCGCCCAGCCTGCTGCCGGACCTGAAGGTGGCGGTCCGGGAGATCGTCCGCTGGTTTGACGAGCGCACGGCCCTGGTGGAGAAAAACCACGACGTCTTCCCCGCCGAGCCCGCCTTTGTGCTGTATGACACCTACGGCTTCCCGCTGGATCTCACCGAGCTCATGGCCCGGGAACGCGGGCTGAAGGTGGATGTCGCCGGGTTCGAACAGCTCATGGAAGGCCAGCGCACACGGGCGCGCGCGGCTCAGAAAAAACAGATCATCGAGCTTTCCCAGGTGGAGACCACGGAGCCGACGCGGTTCCTGGGCTACGACGCCCTGGCCACCCCGGCGCAGGTGCTGGAGGTCGTGTCGATCAAGGACAAGACGGCGGTGATCCTCGACGCGAGCGTGTGTTACGCCGAGATGGGCGGCCAGCTCGGAGACACCGGCGAACTGGCGGGCGGCGGCGCGCTCTGGCGCGTGCTCAACACGCAGAAGAGCGGCAACACTTGGCTGCATTTCATCGAGGCGGGCGACCGCGTGCCCGAGCCGGGCATGGCCGTGGATCTGCGGGTGGACACCGAGCGCCGCTCGGCCATCGAGCGCCATCACACCGTCACGCATCTGCTCCACTGGGCGTTGCATGAGGTGGTCAGCAAAGACGCCACCCAGAAGGGGTCCTTTGTCGGGCCCGACAAACTCACGTTCGACTTCAACAGCGCCGCGCTGACGCCCGGCCAAGTGCGCGACATCGAGCGGCTCGTCAACGAGCGCATCGTGGAGAACGCGCCGGTGTCCTGGACCGAGGCGGCTTTTGGCGACGTCAAAGGCCGGCCGGAGATCATGCAGTTTTTCGGGGACAAATACGGCGACGTGGTCCGCGTGGTGCAGATCGGCGGCCAGGACCGCGCCCTCAACGGCTGGTCCATGGAGCTCTGCGGCGGCACGCACACCCGCGCCACGGGTGAAATCGGCCTGTTTCGGATCGGCAGCGAGGCGGCCATCGCCGCCGGGGTGCGCCGGATCGAGGCGGCGGCGGGTCTCGCCGCGTATGCGGCCGCGGTCGGCGAAAGCGAACGCCTCAAGGCGTTGGCGGGACGCCTGGGATCGCCCCTCTCGGACCTTGAAAAACGGGTCGACGCGATGATGGCCCAGCAGAAGGAGCTGGAGAAACAGCTCGACGGTTTGCGCAAAAAACAGGCGGCGGCCACGGCGACCGAGCTCATGGCCAAAGCCGAGACGTGGCAGGGAGTTCCCGCGATTGTGGCCCAGTTGCACGGGGCGTCCGGAGACGAACTTCAGTCCGTGGCGGACGCGCTCAAGGGCCAATTCGCGGGGGTCGCGTTCCTGGCCGGGGTGTCGGGCGAACAGGTGGCGCTGGTGGCCAGTGTTTCGCCGGAGTTCACGGGCAAATTCCAGGCCGGTAAAATCATCCAGACGATTGCCCCCGTGGTGGGTGGCAAAGGCGGCGGGCGTCCCGACACCGCGCGCGGCGCCGGCAAGGAGATCCATCAGGTGGGTGAAGCGTTGGTCCGGACCCGCGCGCTGCTGGGGGCGGCGGTTTAGCCCGCCGGGATTGCCGGAGCCCGCGCCCGCCTCTTCACCCGCGAAAGCCCACCCTTTTTCCCGCCAAAGCGATGCCTCGAACCAGCCGTTCCCTCTGCGACCGCGACGCCATTTTCTCGGAAGTGCGCGCCGTTTATCAGGAGCTCGAGCAGCGGCCTGTGGAAAGGGATTGCCTGCGTCGGACCGAGTGCTGCCAGTTCAAGCTCACGGGCAAAACGCCGTATCTGACTGCCGGCGAGGCGCTTTACGCGGCGGACGCCCTGCGGGCCCAGGGCAAGACGCGTTTGGAGGAAAAAGCGGACGGCAGCTGTCCGCTGCTTGATGCGCGCACGGGGCGTTGCCAAATCTACGAGTCGCGGCCTTTTAGTTGCCGGACCCATTTTTGTGCGGCGGCTGGCGGACCTTATTCGCGGAAGGAAGTCATTGATCTGATCCGTCGCCTGGAAGACGTGGACCATGCGATGGGCGGGCCGGGCGCGCAGACGCTGCCGGTGGCCATCAAGGAGGCGCTGGCCGGTTCGGCGGTGTCGGGGCGTCCGGGCGTGCTCTCCAAGCCCATGCCGCGCGACCGTGGCCGCAGGTAGGCGTTCGGGTTTTATCCCGAACCCTGTAATTTCAGAGAAAGATCATTTTCACGCGGGGAGGCGCGGGGAACGCGGAGAACGTTTTGGAAATGACTGAAAGCCGGGGTGCTGCGCATCCGCGCTCGCGGTCATTCCGGTGGGACTTCGGTTTTCTCGTTGGCCGAGGCCGTCTGACTTCGGTCGCCTACCCAGGCGGCTGCTACGGCTTCGGGCCCGCGGCGTTTTTCGGGAACTTGGGGGTGAGCCCCATCTGCACGGCATCCGCGTCGACCGCGGCGCTCCAGGCCTCGTAGAGTTTCTTGAGTTCGTCGAGTTTGGCGGGGTTCGCCCCGGCGAGGTCCCGTTGTTCTCCGATGTCCTCGGCCAGGTTGAAGAGCATGTCCCGGGCGGGCGTCTGTTTGGGGCCGGGAGAGGCGTCGCCCTCGGTGGAATGCAAAAACTTCCAGTCGCCTTGGCGGGCGCTGTAGTTGTTGCTCATCGTGCGGGACCGCCAGAAAAGGGTGTCGTGGGGGGGCGCTTGGAGTTTGCCGGTCACGTAGGGCAGCAGATCTTTGCCGTCGACTTGGGAGGCGTCGGCTTGGGCGGCCGCGAGGGCGGTGGCGCTGAGGTCAAACGTCATGACCGGTTGGCGATAGGTGGACCCGGCCGGGACGACCCCCGTCCATTGCATGAGCATCGGGACACGGATGCCGCCCTCGAACGTCTCGCACTTGGAGCCGCGCAGGGGGGTGTTCACCGAGCCGTTGACGGCGTTGCGGGTGGTGGGCCCGCCGTTGTCGTTGGTGAAAAAGATCAGGGTGCGGTCGGTCTGGCCGGTTTGATCCAGAGCGGCCAGGAGGCGGCCGATGGCGTCGTCCATGGCGCTGAGCATGGCGGCGTAGGTCCGGCGCTTGGAATCGGTGATGGAAGGGAAACGTACCTGGTATTTCTCCACCGCCTGGAGCGGGGTGTGGACGGCGTTGAAGGCGAGGTAGAGAAAGAACGGTTTCTGCTCGCCGCGCTGGTGTTCGACAAACGCCGCGGCTTCCTCTCCGAAGGCGTCGGTGAGATAGCGGGATTCGTCCACCGGGTCGCGGTTGCGCAGGATGGGCGCGTTGTATTCGCCCTTGCCGCCGGGTTGCAGGATGTATTGGTGGCCGCCGCCGAGGAACCCGAAGAATTCGTCAAACCCGCGGTCCATCGGGGTGAACCCGGCTTCGGAGCCGAGATGCCATTTGCCGACCATGCCGGTTTTGTATCCGGCGGCTTGGAGCCTTTTAGGGAGGGTATGCGCCTGGGCAGGGAGCGGGCCTCCGAGATCTTCCATGGCGAACCGGTGCTGGTAACGGCAGCTCATGAGGGCCGCGCGGGTGGGCGTGCAGAACGAGCCGTTTGCGTAGCCGTCGGTGAACCGGACTCCGGCTTTGGCGATCCGGTCGATGTGGGGGGTGGGAATGTCTTTGCAGCCGTGGATGCCGATGTCGGCGTAACCCATGTCATCGGCGAGGATGAGCACGATGTTGGGTTTCTGGGCCGCATGGAGTGCTGCGACCGGCAGGAGGAGGGCGCAAACGAAAGTGAGGGCTTTGAGCATAGGAAAATGGAGCGGGGAGGAGCGGGATCTGACTGCGGACACCAGAGACAATCGCTGGGGGAGCCGGGGAGACGACCGACTAACCCCGGAAAGCAGGGGTTGTTGCGGGGGAAACTCGGCCCAGACTGAGCCGGATTTTAGCGGGCTCGGGTTTGAGGCTGATGACCTCGGTTCTCTGAGCGGAAACGGTAGATGCGTTCTGAGAAGCCGCCCTGTTGGGTGAATGCGCTGGCCTGAGCGAGGAGCTGGCGGTCGAGGAGAGTGCAGGCGACGCCGATGAGGATCAGCGCGCCGTTTGCCACGAGTTCTGGGTAGCTGGCCTGTGGGGCGGGCTCGGAGGGTGTGCCGTGGAGTTGGCGCGCCCAAGCGGCCACGGCATCGGCTGTGGTGCAGCGGCGGGCGAGCAGGGTTTGTCTGCGGGGATCGGTCCGGGGCCAGAGCGGGAGGGCGCGTTGGCGGAGGTAATCTTCGTAGTCGAGCCGGAGTTCTTCGAGGCTCGCGCGGGCGACGTTGGTGAGGCGGAGCTCGGTTTTTTTGGATGTGCCGCTGGCTTTGCTGCCCTCGGCGATGTTTTGGACGCCGCTGCGTGCGGCCTGGACCATTTGGTCGTGGGTGCGACTGCGTGGATTGATGTAGCGGTCGGCGAACCGCACGGTGACATCGTAGCAGAGCTGGGCGATCTGGAAGCTCTTGAGTTTCCTATAACCGCCGTGCTTGGGGATGAGCGGTTCCGGAGGGTCCATATTGTCCATCAAGTCCATATCGTCCATGGAGTCCCTGATGGACCTGATGGACCTGATGGACCTGATGGACCTGATGGACCTGATGGACCTGATGGACCTGATGGACCTGATGGACCTGATGGACCTGATGGACGCCGCGCGGGGGCCCCTTTTCCCCGCGCCCCCCTCACCGCCCCTACTTCTTCCGCGGCGCCGCCGATTCCTTGGGCTTGTTCCTGTTGAGCACCGCCAACACTTCCTCGGTGATGTCGCACTCTTTGTTCCCGTAGATGAGCACCGGCAACCCCGTCGCCGCTCCCACCGAGGACCGGTCGATCACGAACTGGTAGTGCTCGGTTTTCACCTTCTCCTCAACCACCTTGAGCACTTCCCCATAAATCTCGTTTCGCAGCGCCACGTTCTTCAACTGCAAATCCTTCTTGATCCTTGCGTCCTCGGCCTGCAGTTCCGAGTCCATCGCTTTGAGCGCCGCAATTTTCTCGTCGCGCGCCTGGGCTTTCCCCTGTTTGGCGTCCTTGCTCAGCTCCGGTTTGAGAATGTCCCCGCTGAACTTCTTGATCTCCGCCACGGCCTGTTCCCGGGTCGTCACCTTCTCCTTCATTTTCTCCTGGGCCTCCCTGATCGTCCGGCCGAACTCCAGGTTGGCCTGCTCCGATTTGTAGTAGCCGGCGAGAAGCTTCTGCATGTCGATGGTGGCGATCTTGGGATTCTGCGCGCTTTGGGGGCTGTTCTGAGCGGACGCAGTCAGGTTCAACACGGCCACGGCCAGCAGACAAATCGGGAGACGGTATTTCATGAGCTTGAGATAGAGAGGTTGCAAAGGGAGCGTCGCGCCCCCGGGGTCAAACCGGGCGCCACCTGCATTCAAAGAGGCGCGCGTCTAAAAGATCAAGCCGCCGGCTGCCGCAGCTTTCCGCAAACCGGGTTTTGGTTTCACCCCTTTTATTGCCCCAAACCGCGTTGCGACCTCCGTCCCTCCGCCCCTAGGGCACGGTATCTGCATGAGAAGACGGGTTTGGGCCGTGTGTTGGAAAATTTTTTCTAATGGAATTTGCGCGGCCGAATTATGAAACCGTGAATACCAAGGAACACGTTCCATATAAGGAACCCCCCAATTCCGCCGGTGGTGCGACCGATCCCTCCGAGGCCCCAGCTCTGAGCCGCGGCCTGGCGTTGCTCGAAAAACTCAGCGAGTTCCCCAACGGCCTCAACCTCACCCAGCTCAGCGCCGCCATCGGTTCCCCAAAAAACTCCACGTCCCGCCTCATCCAAACGCTGGTGGCCTGCGGATACGTGGTCCGGGACGACGCCACCCTCCTGATCCGGCTCACGGGCAAAGTTCTCAAGCTGGTGCATCCCCGCGCCGGCGACGTGAGTTTCGTGGAATGCGCGCTGCCCGTCATGCGCGATCTGCGGGATCAGACGGGTGAAACCGTCCTGCTCGGGGTCGCGATCGGGGACGAGGTGGTCATCATCGAGAAGCTCGAGAGCCGTAAACCCGTCCGGATCGGTGTGGACATCGGGCTGCGGCTCGAGCTGCACAACAACGCACCGGGCAAGGTGATCGTCGCTTTCCAACATCCCAAGGAGCGCGAACGCCTGATCCGCCGACTCAAACTCACGCCCAGCACGCCCCACACAATCACCGACAGGGAGGAGTTCCGGCGCGAGTGCGACCGCATCGTTGAACAGGGCTACGGCACGGATCGGGAGGAGCACGGCGTGGGAATCCGGTGCGTGGCCTCGCCGGTTTTCCAGAGACCCCATCAGATCCTGGGATGCATTTGGGTTTCCGCGCCTTCCGGCCGGTTAACCGAATCCGATTTCGCGAACCTCGCCCCCTTTGTGGTGAACGCGGCAAAAGCCGTGGAACAGCGTCTCAGCGTATGAACCCACGACTCCAACGCCTCCTCCTTCTGGCCGCCTGCACGGCGGGCCTGCCCGGTCACGGGGTCGCCGCCGCGATCACTCCCGAGCAGACCGAGTTCTTTGAGAAAAAAATCCGGCCCGTGCTCGTCGCGGAATGCGTGGAATGCCACAACGCCGACAAACAAAAGGGCGGTCTGCGGCTGGATTACCGGGACGGCTGGAAAAAAGGCGGCGACTCCGGTGAGACCATCGTGCCGGGGGACCCCAAGGAATCTCTGCTGCTCCGGACGATCCGGCATGAGGAGGAGGACCTCAAAATGCCCAGCAAAGCGCCCAAACTCGATCCGGCGGTGATCGCGGATTTCGAGGCGTGGGTGAAAATGGGCGCGCCGGATCCCCGGGATACCCCGGCGAAATCCGGGGAATCGGGATCCAAATGGGCGCAGCTTTTGGCGCTGCGCCGGGGCTGGTGGTCTTTGCAACCGGTCCGGGTGCCGCCGGTGCCCACACCCAAACGGCCGGGGACGGGGCATCCCGTGGACCGGTTTCTGGCGGAGAAGAGGGAGGAAAAAGGGCTTTCGCTGGCGGCGCCCGCGGACGCGCCGACCGTGCTCCGCCGGCTGAGCTTTTTGCTGACGGGTTTGGCGCCGACACCCGGGCAGGTCGCCGGGTTTGTCGCGGCGTACGAGGCGGACCCCGGCAATGCGGTGAACGAGGCGGTGGAGGGTTACTTGGCCTCGGATCGGTTCGGGGAACATTGGGCCCGGCACTGGATGGATTTGATGCGTTACAGCGAAAGCCACGGCAGCGAGTTGGATGAGACGCTTCCGATGGCCTGGCGGTATCGCGACTACCTGGTGCGCGCTTTGAATCAGGACGTGCCGTTGGACGCGCTGATTCGGGAGCATCTCGCGGGCGATCTTCTTCCCGAGCCCCGGGTGGGTCCCGAGGGCCTCAACGAATCGAGCCTCGGGCCCGCGCATTTCCGAATGGTCGAACACGGCGCCAACGCGGTGGACACCCGGGACGACCAGGTCCGCGTGCTCGACAACCAGATCGACGTGGTGAGCAAGGCGTTCCAGGGAATGACGGTGGCTTGCGCCCGCTGCCATGACCACAAGTTCGATGCGATCAGTCACCGGGATTATCACGCGCTCCAGGGCGTGTTCGCCAGCATGCACCTGGGCCAGGTCGCGGTGGATCAGCCCGGGCATCTCCAAAAACAGCTCCCTTTCCTGGAGCAAACACACGAGCGGATCCGGGCCGCTCTGGCCGCGCACTGGCTGCGGGCGGCGGACCGGCTGACCGAGTGGTTGGGGCGCGAGATCAACCAGGAGGACGACCGCAAACAGGCCTTTACGGAGGCCGCCAAGGATCCCTCGCATGCCCTGCACGCCTGGGTGAATCTTGC
This sequence comes from Chthoniobacter flavus, assembly GCA_945860355.1. Classification (GTDB taxonomy): domain Bacteria; phylum Verrucomicrobiota; class Verrucomicrobiia; order Chthoniobacterales; family Chthoniobacteraceae; genus CAIURC01. Next base: position 11,104 of record CAMARB010000008.1, read on the forward strand.
GAATGAAACGGCCGGGTTCGGCGCCCGTTGGGAGAGTCTCCGGGCGCGGGTGGGCAAAGAAATGGACGCCCGTCGCCAATCCAACGCGGCGAAATTCGAGCGCGCCTGGGATTTCCGCGCCGGCGAAACCGCCGGCGGGGTTCGTTCCGGCCCGGGCCTGGAGCAGAAACCCGAGGCGGGCTGGTTCCAGGTGTCGACCGAAGGGGATCTCCTGTTGGGCGAGCTCTATCCGCCCGCCCTGTTGTCCCACCGTTTTTCGAGCAAACATCCGGGAACCCTGGTTTCGCCCGTGTTCACCGTCGGCCACACGCGGCGGATGTCCGCGCTTGTGCTGGGCGGAAACGCGGTGGTCCGGATCGTTCCGGACAATTATGCGGTGGCCAAGCGCTTCGATGCGAAGGCGGTGTTGCAGTCCGAACGCGACGCTTGGGTGCTGCTCGACCCGTCGCGGCGCGAGGGCAACCAGGCCCGATTGGAGTTGGCCACCGAGGACGACCTTGCGGTGCTCGGTTTTGGCATAAAGCCGCGGAAAAAGGAGGCGGCCAACCGCGCGTTTTTCGGGGTGGCGGAGGTGGTGTTACACAAAACCGAGTCCAACGCCACGCCGCTGCGTGAGGCCGACCCGTGGAGTCTGCTTTCCGAGCACGGTGCGCCAGGGTCGTTGGAAGCTTTGGCGGAGCGCTACACGCGGGAGCTCAAAGAAGCCATCGGGGCTTGGAGTGAGCATCGGCTGAGCGAATCCCAGTGGAGTTTTCTCAACGCTTTTGTCCGGGCGGGCCTGTTCCCGATCAGGCTCTCCGAGTTGCCCGAGCTGGCGCCTCTGGTCGCCCAATATCGCGCGGCGGAACTTGAGGTGCCCGTGCCCCGGCGCGCCCCGGGAGTTTACGACATGGCCGGACAGGACGCGCCGTTGCTGGAGCGGGGGGATCACAAGCGCCCCAAGGCCCCGGTGCCCCGCGGTTACCTGGAGGTGCTGGGCAAAGGCCCGTTCCGGTCGTCCGGAAGCGGCCGCCTGGAACTGGCCCAACAGATCGCCAGCGCCGAGAACCCTCTGACCGCGCGGGTCATGGCCAACCGGATCTGGCACTGGGTTTACGGCGTCGGCATCGTGCCTACCGTGGATAACTTCGGGCGGATGGGCGAAAAACCCACGCACCCGGAGCTCTTGGAATACCTGGCGCATCGCCTGGTGGAAAAGGGCTGGTCCCTCAAGGAGATGCTCCGGTTTCTGGCGGGCACGGAAACCTTTCGCGCGGGGTCCCGGGCCGCGGCGGTCGCCGGCGAGGTGGACCCGGCCAACCAATGGCTTTCGCACATGCGGGTCCGCCGGTTGGAGGCGGAATCGATCCGGGACAGCCTTCTCCAAGTGAGCGGCAGGTTGGCGGACACCCTGGGCGGGCCGAGTGTTGGCGAGGGGGACATGAGCCGCCGCAGCGTCTATCTCCAGGTGCGCCGGGCGTTGCCCAACGCGTTTCTGGCGACCTTCGACGCGCCGATCCCGTTTACCACCTTCGGCAGGAGGGACGTGACCAACGTGCCGGCCCAGTCGTTGACCCTGCTCGACGGCCCGTTCGCCACCCGATGCGCCTCGGACTGGGCGGCCCGGCTCCTGAAGACGTCGCCGGACGCCCCGCCGGAGGCTCGGATCGAGACGATGTTCCTGAGCGCCCTTGCGCGGCCGCCGCGACCCGAGGAAACCCGGGCCCTTCTGGATTGCCTGAACCAGCTCCGGGGCGGGATCCCCGGGGCCTCGGGCGCGGGCAAAGTCGAACACGCCGCGTGGAGCCATCTCGCCCACATCCTCTTCAACCTCAAGGAGGTCATTTACCTGCCTTAACCTTATGCACTCGCTCCCTTCCCTTTCCCGCCGTGAAATGTTGCGCCGCTGCTCCTTGGGTTTCGGCTCGCTGGCCTTGGCCGGGCTCACCAGCCAAAAGGCTTTTGCCGGCCACAGCCCGGCGCCGCATTTCACGCCCAAGGTCAAAAACGTGATCTTCTGTTTCATGCCCGGCGGCGTGTCGCACGTGGACTCGTTTGATCCCAAACCGGAGCTCACCAAACGGGCGGGGCAACCCATGCCGGGGAAAACCGAAAAGACCCAGTTCGACTCCAAAGGCAACCTCATGGCCAGTCCCTGGGAGTTTAAACCCCGGGGCCGGAGCGGCCTGCCGGTGAGCGAACTTTTCCCGGCGATCGCCGAGTGCGCGGACGAGCTGACCGTGATCCGCTCCATGACGAGTCCCTCCAACGAACACACCCAGGCGAGTTACGCCCTGCACACCTGTTTCCCCTTTGCCGGGCATCCCAGCGCAGGGGCCTGGGTCCATTATGGGTTGGGCGCCGACAACCGGGATCTACCCGGGTTTGTCGTGGTCCGTCCAACAGGCGCTCGATTGCCCAACGGCGGCGTCGGGCTTTTTAGCAACGGTTTCCTCCCCGGGGAACATCAGGCCTCGCTTTTCACCTCCGGATCGCCCGAACCCGTTCCCGCGATCCGGCCCGCCGACGCCGGGGGAATCCAATCGCTCAAACTCGACGCCATCCGCGCCTTGGACGGGGGCTTCCTGCGGCAGGCCAGCGATGCGCAGGTGGAGGCCGCCATTCAATCCTATGAAACGGCCTCCCGGATGCAGATGGCGGTGCCTGAGGTCTGCGAGATCCGCGGGGAATCCGAGGCCACAAAAAAGCTCTACGGGCTGGACTCGCCGCATCCGTCCACGGCGGCTTATGCGGCGCAATGCCTGCTTGCGCGGCGGTTGGTGGAGAGGGGGGTGCGTTTCGTGGAAGTGCCTTCCTGCTTCGGCCCGAAAGGCGCGCCCGATGTGCAACCCTGGGATCAGCATGGCAACATTAAGGCCGAGCACCCGCTGATGGCGCGCCAAGTCGATCAGCCCATTGCCGGGCTCCTCAAAGATCTCAAGGCCCGGGGGCTTTTCGAGGAAACCCTCGTGGTCTGCGCCGGGGAGTTTGGGCGGACCCCGTTTGCCCAAGGCAACGGCCGGGATCACAACCCGCTCGGGTTTAGTGTCTGGATGGCGGGCGGCGGCCTCAAACACGGCATCGCCTACGGGGGCACGGACGAGTTCGGCTACCGTGCCGTGGAAAACCCCTGCACCATTTTCGATCTCTGGGCCACGATCCTGCATCTGCTCGGGCTCGACCACGAGAAACTCACCTACCGATTCGGCGGCCGCGACTTCCGGCTCACCGACGTGCACGGCGAAGTCATCAAGGGCGTCCTGGCCTGAACCGCATTCATCGCTCCCGTCTCCCGCCGCCTCCTCCCACATCCTCGCTATGAGATTTCCCTCGTTCCTCGCCGTTCTTGTCGCCGTCAGCCTCGGGTCCATCGCGCCGTTGCGCGCCGATCCCGCCATCCAACACCGGTTTCTGGTCTGCGATTACTCGGGGAAACAAGTGTGCATCGTCGGCCGGGATGGCGGTGTCGAATGGCGGGTGGAAACCAAGGCCGCCCCCAACGAGTGCTGGCTTTTGCCCAATGGAAACGTGTTGTTCACCGAGTTGCGGGGCGTCAGGGAAGTGAACATGGCCAAGGAAACCGTCTGGGAATACAAGGCGCCCGTCGGGGTCGAAGTGCATTCCGCGCAGCCGCTGCCGGACGGCAACGTGCTGGTGCTTGAGTGCGGCACAAAACGCATCGTCGAAGTCAATCGCGCCGGCGAAATCGTCAAGGAAGTGCCGCTCTTTCCCAAACCCGGCATCGGCGCCCATGGACAGTTCCGTTCGGCCCGCAAACTGGCCTCGGGCAACTACGTGGTGTCGTTTCTCTCGGAGGGCAAGGTCGCCGAGGTGGATCCCTCGGGCCAAGTCGTCCGCGAACAAAAGGTCCCCGGACAGCCCCACGAGATTGTGCCGCTCAAAAACGGCAACTGGTTGGTGACCTGCGGCGACGGGCACCGGGTCATGGAGTTCACGCCCCAGGGTGGGGTGGCCTGGGAACTGGCCGAGAACGATCTGCCGGGCAACCCGTTGCGCTGGGTGGCCGGCGCCCAGCGTCTCCCCAACGGCAACACTCTCCTCTGCAACTGGCTCGGGCACGGCCATATCGGCAAAAACCCCCACATCTACGAGGTGACCCCGGACAAACAACTCGTCTGGTCGGTTGCCGATCACGCCCTGTTTAAGGCGGTCAGCCAGGTCCAGTTGCTCGACGACGACGTCGTGGCGCCGCCCTGGGACGTGCAACGGTGATCGGGGGAAATGGGAGGGATGGGAACGATGGGAGAGATGGGAAAAAATGGCTGTCACGAAACGCAACGTTGTCGCTCCCCAATGGCGCTCACTAGGTTCCCCAAGACGCTTCATGCCAGACTTCGACGACTCCCTTCTCTGCGCCCCGGAACCGCGTTTGGTCGCCGGCCCGGCGTCCGGGCGTCCGGTGGCCGCCGCGTTCTCAAGGAGCGACGCCCGGGGTGTCCTGCATCTGGCCACCGTCGCTCTCCGGGAAGAACTCGCCCCGCCCCTCGCCTGGGCCAGGGAATGGGGGCGCCGGTTTTTCGCCAGCCTTTGCCAGACGCGCGATCCGGCGGCGGTGCCGCTGCCCGAGCCGACCGCGCGTGAGAGTTTCCTCTGCGCGGCCCCGCCCTTGCGCGGCGCGGAGTATCTCTGCGACGCGCTCCTGGTCCGGATCTGGGAGGAACTCCGGGCCACCGTCGCCGAGGAGGCCGCCGCGCTTCCCGACGGCCTGGAGGGCTGGCTGCGCGAACACGGCGCGCTCTGGCACCTCGTGGGCCGGGTGACGTTCCATCTCGCCGAGAACAAACGCAGCCAGGAAACGCCCTTCGCGTTCCTGGCCACGTACACCGATCAGCTTTCCGCCGCGGGCCGCGTCCAGCACATCCCCCTGGGGCGCGCACTCCAGGCGTATGCGGCCGGGAAAAACCAAGCCGTGCTCGACGCGCTCCTCCAGCCCGTGCGCGCCGCGGCGGATCAATGCGCCCTGGTCCGCGAGCTTCTGGAAACGCGCCGCCTGTTCCAAGCCCTGGCGTGGAGCCCCCAGGAAGCCTACGGGTTCCTGCGCGAGATTCCCCGGCTGGAGCAGTGCGGGTTGGTGGTCAAAGTGCCCGACTGGTGGAAGAGCCGACGCCCGGCGCGCCCGGTGGTCAGCGTCGAGATCGATGCCCCGCCAAAGGGCGGCGTCGGGCTCGACGCGATGCTCTCGTTCAAGGCCGCCGTGACTCTCGACGGCGCGCCGCTCACCGAGGAGGAACGCCGCCAGATCCGCGCCTCGCAAACCGGGCTCGTCAATCTCCGGGGCCAATGGGTGGAGGTGGACCCCGCGCAGCTTGACCGCGTGCTGGAGCACTGGACCAAGGTGCAGGCCGCGCATCAAGCCGGCGCGCTTTCTTTCCACGAGGGGATGCGCTGGCTGGCCGGGTTCCAGGGCGCGGCGTCAGGCGCCGCCGGGGAGGTGGACCTGGACTCGGGCCGGGACTGGTCGGAGGTGGTGGCCGGCGAGCGTTTCCGGGTTTTGCTGGAGGAATTGCGCGAACCGGCCGAGGGCGGGCCGGTGCCGGGGCTTTCCGCCCGGCTGCGGCCTTACCAGGAGCGGGGCGTCGCATGGCTCGACCGGCTGAGCCGACTGGGGCTGGGCGCCTGTCTGGCCGACGACATGGGTCTGGGCAAAACCCTGCAAGTCATCGCCTTGTTGTGTCTGCGCCGGGCGCTTCCCGCGGGGGCCGAGGCCCGGCCGAGCCTGCTGGTGGTGCCCGCGTCGCTCCTGGGCAACTGGCTCCGCGAACTGCGGCAGTTCGCCCCGCATCTGCGGGTCCTGCCCGGGCATCCCTCGGCCGAATCCAAGGAGACGCTCCGAGCCTTGGCCGAAGATCCCCGGAGGGCGCTCCGGGACCACGACGCCCTTCTGACCACCTACGGCGTGCTCCAGCGCACCCCGGCGTTTCTTGAGGCGGACTGGGATCTGGCGGTGCTCGACGAGGCGCAGGCGATCAAGAACCCCGGCACGGCCCAGGCGCGCAGCGTTAAAAAAATCCGGGCCCGGGCGCGTTTGGCGCTGACGGGAACCCCGGTGGAAAACCGCCTTGGGGATCTCTGGAGCCTGTTTGATTTCATCAACCCCGGGTTGCTGGGCAAACCCGCGGAGTTCGCGCAGGCAAACCAACGCATGGCGCGGGAGGGATACGGCGCGCTGCGGCGGTTGATCGGCCCCTACCTGCTGCGCCGGCTCAAGAGCGACAAACGGATCATCTCCGACCTGCCGGACAAGACCGAGGTGGAGGCCCGGTGCGCGCTCACCAAGAAACAGGCGGTGCTTTACGGTCGTCTCGTCGAGCAGCTCAAGGACGACCTGGCCAGCCCGACACTGGACCCCAACCAACGCCGCGGGCTGGTGCTCTCGTACCTCGTCAAATTCAAGCAGGTCTGCAATCACCCCAGCCACTGGAGCGGCGACGGCCGGTACGGCGCGGGGGACAGCGGCAAGTTTCTCCGGCTCACCGAGTTGGCGGGCGAGCTGGCCGAGCGCCAGGAACGTTGCCTGGTGTTCACCCAGTTCCGTGAAATGACCGAGCCGTTGGCGGCCCATCTCGCCTCGATCTTCGGTCGGCCCGGCCTGGTGCTCCACGGCGGCACCCCGGTCCGGCTCCGGTCGCGGCTCGTGGAGGAGTTCCAGCGCCCGGACGGGCCGCCCTTTTTTGTGCTCAGCGTCAAGGCAGGCGGCACCGGGCTCACCCTCACCGCCGCCAGTCATGTCATTCACTTTGACCGGTGGTGGAACCCGGCCGTGGAAAACCAGGCGACCGACCGCGCGTATCGGATCGGCCAGAAGCGCAACGTGCTGGTGCACAAGTTCGTCTGTCCCGGCACGATTGAGGAGAAGGTAGCCGCGCTGATCGCGAGCAAGGGCGCGCTCGCCGAGGATCTGCTTTCCGGGGAGGGCGGCGCGGAAAAGCTGCTCACCGAGATGAGCAACGACGAGCTGCTGGCGCTCGTGTCGCTGGATCTGCGGGCGGCGGCGCTCTGAGCGGGGGGATGCCGGCCTTTTTGGAAAAGAAAAGACGCCACCGCCTGCGGGGCGATGGCGTCTGAGAATGCGGTTGCCCGCGTTATTGGGCCGAAGTCGCGCCGCTGGCGGGGCTTTCCGGCTTGGCGCCCTTCTGGAAGAGCACGAACCTCCTTTTCGCGGGATCGAACTTCAGGCGTTCCCAGTGGGTTCTAAACCAGGCGGACGCGGGGAGGCGCATCGAAGCGTTGCGGCGTTACCGGACCAGCACCCGGGCTTCGAGCGCGCTCTGGATGCGGCGTTGGGCGGCCTGGAAATGGGCTTGGGAATAGGGATCGAGGTTTTTTCCGGCCAGGGCGGCGAGTTTGTCGTGGAGCGCGCTGAGCTGGGCGGTGGCCAAGTCGCTGATGGGCGCGTAGGCGGGGCTCATGCGGGCCCACTCACGGTGGGTGGCCACGTCGATGAGGCGGTCGAGGTGCTCCCGTTGCAGGTTGCGGCGCAGGCTCGAGATGAACGGCTTGCGCGCGTCGTAGGCGGCGCCCTCCTGCCACTGGCCGAGTTCCGTCCAGATGGCGTCGTGGAGGGTCTTCAGCAGCTCGGGCAGGGTCAGCGCGTCCTGGTCCGCCGGCACGCGCAGCTCGTTGTCGTACACCCGGGCCAGTCTCCGCGGGTTCATGATGCTCGTGAGTGTCATGGCTTGGATGCCGAGCACCGTGTCGTGCACGTTCCACGTGCCGTCATCGAAAAGAAGCCGGAACATGTCGCCGTCCCACCATTTGTCGGTGGTGAGGTGGGCCAGCAGCTTGGGGTCCAATCCGTAGGCGTCGTCCTGGAAGCTGTGCCGGACACAAAACTCCAGGGCCTTGCGCTGTTGCGCCACGGGAACGGGCTGGACCGGGGTGCGCCCGTTTTTGTCGCCCTTTTTGTCGCGGCTCACAAACGTGCCGCCCAGCCAGGAGGACATCATGGAGAGGGCGTTGGCCTGGGTCATGAGGGTCATCGCGTAGCCGCGCCGGGCGCGCGCCCAGGAGTCGCCGTCCTTGACGAACTTGTCCAGGAGCCGGGCCCGGTGTTCCTTGGTGAGCGCGATGAGGTTGAGCGCGTAGGCGTGGGGATCCTTGCCGAAATCATAACGGCGCGCCAAGGGATCGGGCCCCCAGGTGTCCTCGTCGGTGGCGTAGGCCAGCTCCGGCTCGGCCACGCGCTGGAGGATGGGCTTGAGATCCTTCTCAAAGCTGTAGCCGTATTCGATGGCCCATTCGTCGTAGGGCCCCACGCCGATCATTCCGAAGTCGCCCTTTTTGGCGGGATCATTCCCGGCCACGACGTTCACCGGCAGGTAATCCATGACGCTCCCCGCAAACGGCTTTTTACCCTTAACGGCCGGGCCGTTGATTTCCTCAAAGCTGTAGATCGAGGACGCCTTGAAATTGTGGCGCAGCCCGAGGGTGTGCCCCACTTCATGGGCCACCAAATCGATAAGCAGCGGCCCGATGAAGGTCTCCGGGATGCCGTCCAGCGACTGGTCGGCCGCTTGGATGCCCATGGCGGAATCCCCGAGCGTTTCACGGCTGAGCTCCATCTGCGCAAGGCCCAATGATTTGCAGTTGGGCGCCATGCACATGCCCATCTTCTGGGAATACCGGGACATCAGCCCGTCAAACTCGTTGCCAGTGCCCATGAACGCCTCCGTGGAATGCCCCGCGGCATGGGGCGCCCGGGGTTGCGCGGGGGCGGATTTGCGCTCAGCCAAAAGCGCCTCGCGTTGCGCGGGCGGGGCGAGCCGGATCCGCGGATCCCATTGCGGGTTGTTCCAAAGCCAGGCGAGAGTGTCCTCGCTCATGCCTTCCATGGCGGTTTGCGGGATGGCCTCGTGGAACTGGCTCCACCAGTGGCGGATCCAGCCGTCGGTGAGGATAATGTCCGCGTCGAGGATCTGGCCGGTGAGCGGGTGCACACGGGAAGGCCCGATGGCGGTGCCGATCCCGTTGCTCAGCCAGCGCACGAAATTATACCGGACGTCTTCGGGGTCCTTCTCCATGTGTTCGCCGGTGGTGGCGTCCTGGAACCTGACCTCGACGGTGTTGATCAGGCCCACGCGTTCAAACGCCTTGTTCCAGGCGAGGATGCCTTCCTTGACCCAGCGCCGGTAACGCACCGGGGTGGTGTGTTCGACGTAAAAAATGATGGGGGTCTTGGGGGGGCTCAGCTTGAGCGACGCGTCGGCTTTCTCCAGATGCCAGCGGTTGATGAAACGGGTCCGGGTCTGGTCCGGTGTGAACTTGCCGAAATCGTTGAAGCTGGTGGTGAAATAACCCACGCGTGTGTCGGCCTCCCGGGAGGTGTATCCGGTTTTATCCGGCAACAGGCTGAAGCTGTAGTGGAATGTCTTTAACTGGCCGCCGTTGACGGGCGCTTCGATGCCGATCTCGACGTTCTGGGGAAAGGCTTTGACGGTTTTGAGCTTGTAGAGCCCTTTGTTGAAGCCCCGGGCCAGCGGGCCGAAAAATTTGTCGGGCTGGCCCACCACCAACTCGTCCAGATCGATGATCGGACCGCCCGTGTTTTTGTCCCACGCCACAATCGGCACCTCGAGAATCACCCGGTCGGTGAACAGCCGTTTGACGCTGGATTTGGAGGGGTCGTCACCCGTGGAGCGCGCGTCGAGGTTCGGTTCGATCAGCGCCAGTTTCTTCCCGTACACCGCCCAATACACATACAACTCGCCCGCCTGCAGGCCCGCGTAGGTTTCGCCCCCTGCCACGGTCAGCGCGATGAAATGTTTCTGGTTGGCGAAATCCCGGGGCAGTTCCGCCAGCAACTGCTGGTCTTTGTTCCGCCTCCACACTTTGTAAAAACTCGGCGCCGGGTCCACGGTGGAAACCACCTGGGTGTAGTCCTTGGTCACCTCCTCGGGACGCGGAAACTCAGGCTCGCCAATGCCGGGAGGTTTTGCCGGGACCATTCCAGGCATGATTCCGAACGGCAGCGTGGGCGCGCCCGGCAGACTCAGCTGCGCGTCTGCGGCAGCCGCCGGCAGGGTCTCGGCACGGCTCGCCACGGGCAACCCGGCGAGAAGCGTGGCGACAATGGCTGCGGCCGATTTCGAGAGGGGCGTGATCATGGTCTTGGGCAGGGGCTTTTCCATGGGGGGGGGAAGGAGGAGACGATTCGACAGGTTCCGGAGCGAACAGAGGCTCGATCCTGATGAGTGATGGAAACCTTCGCCCTTCTTATTCGCTGAACGGGTTTGCGGTTGTAAAGGGAGGATTTGCCGCCAAACGAAGCCGCGCCGGGTGGGCCTCTGGACAACACGCGGCCGAGGGCTTAGGAGAGGCGGATGTCTTGGGATGCCTATGATGAGGCGCGCGAACGCCGGGAGACGCTCAAAGCGGAACTGGAGCGTCGTCGAAAAAAGGGCGAGGTGTTTGAGCCGCTAGTGGCTCCGCGGGGGACCGGGCATCTGGTCCGCAACTTCTGGGGCAAGGCCTGGTGCCGCCATTTGGAGTCCTACCAAGACTACGAGTCCCGGCTCCCCAGGGGACGGAGTTACCTGCGCCAGGGGCATGTGTACAACCTGGTGATTGACCCCGGGTCGGTCAGCGCCCAGGTGGCCGGTTCGAGCCTTTACGACGTCCAAGTGACCGTCCGCGCCCTGGCCGAGCCCGATTGGAGTGACCTTCAGGCGGCGTGCGCCGGACAGGTCGGCAGCCTCCTGGATCTGCTGGCGGGAAAACTCGGCGACGGCGTGCTCCGGGTCGTTTCCGATCCGGACCGCGGCCTTTTCCCGAAGCCGGGGGAGATCCGCTTTTCCTGCAACTGCCCGGACTGGGCGGATCTGTGCAAACACGCGGCCGCGGTGCTCTACGGAGTGGCGGTGAAGTTCGACACCGACCCGGCGCTTTTTTTCCGGCTGCGCGGGGTGGACCCCATGGAGATCATTTCCAAGGGCGCCCAAACCGCCCTGGTCAGCCCGCCCGCCGGGGACCCCGGGCTTGAGGACGCGGATCTGGGCGCCCTGTTCGGGATCGAACTGGCGGATCCCGCCTCCGGCGAAATCGGCGGGCAAACCGGTGAGGAAAAGGCGGGCGGCGCGACCCGAGGCCGGGCGGAGTCGGAGAACCCGCGGGGAACGGCGGATTGAGGGGAGAGCTCCGGAGGGAGCAACCGGCGGCTGCGGTTTGGAGAACGGAGCGCGCGACAGCCCCGAGGGAGCGGGCGCATGGCTGGAAGCGCATGGCAAGGGACAGCCAAGAATCGCGCTCAGTTTAGCTCACTTTGGGACCTTTGGAGGTGGCGGTGTTTCGGTGTGTGAGGATCGCCCATTTGGCGTCGAGGTCGGGTGATGCGTGATGGTTCTTGGGACGCCGTTTTACTGCCCTCGGTTCGGAAGGTGGCACAGGCAGCCTGTGACCTGTGACAGTCACAGCCAGGATGGCTGTGCCACTTTCGTGAGCCCTGGGGCCGGGCGGCTGCGGGCTTGCGTTGGGGGGGATGATTGGGTTGCACTCCGCGCCCTCATGAAACTCGTGTCCTGGAATGTGAACGGCCTGCGTGCGGTGCAAAAGAAGGGGTTCCGCGAGTTTTTGGAAAAGGAGCAGCCGGACGTGATCTGCCTTCAGGAACACAAGGCGAGCCCCGAGCAGGTGGCGCCCGACTGGCCGGAGCAATACACCGCGCACTGGAACGTGGCGGAACGCAAAGGCTACTCGGGCACTTTGATTCTCACCCGACCCGAGCCGCTCTCCGTGCGCCGCGGGATCGGCATCGCCGAGCACGACAACGAAGGCCGGGTGTTGACGGCCGAATACCCGGATTTTTTCCTGGTGAACGTTTACGTGCCCAACTCCAAGCGCGAGCTCACCCGTCTGCCCTACCGCCAGCAATGGGACCGGGATTTCCTCGGCTACCTCAAGGGGTTGGAGCGGGAAAAACCGGTGATTTTCTGCGGGGACTTCAACGTCGCCCACCTGGAGATCGACCTGGCCCGGCCCAAGCAGAACGTCAAAACCCATGGGTTCACCCCGGAGGAACGCGCGGGGTTCGACGCCTTTGTGCGGGCGGGGTTCATTGACACGTTCCGGGTGTTTGAAAAGGGCGGCGGCCATTACACTTGGTGGAGCCTCATGGCCGGGGCGCGCGCCCGGAACATCGGCTGGCGGATCGACTATTTTCTCGCCTCGGAGGCGCTGGCGCCCCGGTTGAAATCGGCCTTCATCCGGCCCGAGGTGATCGGATCGGACCATTGCCCGGTCGGGATCGAGCTGCGCTAGCCGACCCGCCCGCTAATCCACCTGGATACCGTGCTCGCGCAGGGTCATCCCGGTCAGGCGATGGTATCGCGCCACCGCCTGGTTGTAATCGGTCCGGGCGCGGAGTTCGGCCACCTCGGCTTCCGCGAGTTTTTTCTGCAGCTCGAGGACTTCAAAGGTGGTCCCGGCGCCGGCCCGCAAACGTTCCTCGCCGGCCTCGAGGCTTTCCCGGGCGAGCAGACGCGCTTCGCTGGTGGAGGCGATGCGTTCGCGGGCGGTGATGATCCGACCGGAGGCGTTGTCCACCTCCACGACGATTTGCTGTTCGAGCCGCTGAAGTTCCACGAGAGACTGCGCGGCGGCGAGTTTGGCGGCGGCCACCCCGCCGCGGCCTTCCCGGTTGGGGATGGGGACGCTGAAAATGGCCCCGGCGGTCCACGCCGTGCGATCGCCGCGGGTGGTGCGGTCGAGACTGCTGCCAAAGTCGTTCTCCAAGCCGAGCAAATGCAGGCTGGCGGTCAGATCGAACCGGGGCAGCGCCTGGTCGCGTGAAAAAGCGAGGCTGATCTGCCGTTTGCGGATCTCGAGGAGCGCCTGCCGGTAATCGGGCCGCAGATCGAGGGCTTGCCGGATGGCCGCGGGCACGTCGGGTTTGAAAGGCGGAGAGGGCGGCGGCTCGATCCGCACCTGAATGGAGAGCATTTTTTCGAGGTCGTTGGTGACGAGTTGTTTGAGCAGGTTTTCCCCGTCTTTGACCTGGCGCTGGGCCACGATGACGCTTTCCTGGCGAGCCGCCGCTTCGGCCCGCGCGATGGTGATGTTGAGCGGCGACATCACGCCGATCTCGGCCCGTTTGATGTTGTCGGCCAGGAGCTGGCGGGCCAGTTCGCGGGACCTCTCCGCGACGGCGAGGTTTTGGTGCGCCAGATGCAACTCGTTGTAGAGCACCTGGGTGCTGGTCACCGTGTCGATGACCCGCTCCCGCAGGAGCGATTCGGAGACAAGCACCTCGTTCCGGGCAATCCGGATCTGGGCGAGATTGGAGTCCGCGCCGAACCCACGGAGCAACGGCTGGCGCACCCCCACACTCACGTCGGAGCGGTATTCGTCGCCGGAAGAAAAACGCGACCCGCCCGTCCCGTTGACGCCCAAGCCGACATCATAACGCAGCCCCCATGGGGTCAGGCCGCTGAGCCCGGAGCTGACGTCCGTGGTGCGCTGGAAGCTGCTCCAGGGCCTGTGGCGACCCTCCTCGAAAACATCCCGAACGCTTTCCTGGCCGTGCCGCCCCTGCACATCCCAAACGGGATCAAATCGGCCCTGCGCCCTGGTCACTCCCTGCCGCGCAATCTGCGGCTCAAATCGGCTCACCTGAATCGAGAAATTTTTGGCCAACGCCATGCGGATCGCCGAGTCCAAGCTCAATTGAAGGACGCCCGGCCTTGAGACCGGCTGGGCGGCTACCGCGGGCAGCGACAAAAGGAGGAAAAAGACGCGGCGAAACATTCCAAAAGAGTCGTGGCAAAGGGGCGGATCCAAAGGGGGGAAATGGGACGGAAAGCCGAGCCCCCGTGGGGAGTGAGGACACGGACTTCTCTCATACAACCCCGGGATCAGCAGGATCTGAGCGCGGGACTGGGATTTTTCCACGAAACGGGCATCCGCGGGGGGGCTAGCCGCGGGCTCGGGCGGTTTGACAGAGCGCGCGGAGGCTCCTACCTTTCCGGCCCCCATGCCTGTTAGTTCCCCCATCACTCGGCAGACGGTCGGCCGCACCTTTCTCATCGCCGGCGCGCTGCTTGGCGCCGCTGGGTTGGCCCAAGTGGCCGCATTCGGCTGGGCACTCGCCACGCGGCAACGCCCGCCGGGCGTGGGCATTCTGGCGCCGATGAAAAACGGGGAAAACGCGGCGGCGGATCCCGCCGTCGACGCTCTGGCGGCAGGGGCGCCGTTGGCCGAGGTCGTGAGCGGGGTTTCGGAGCCAGAACCGGCGGTTGTCGCGACGCCCAAACCCGAGCCCTTGCCGCCCAAACCCGAGCCGATCCCGGCGGTGGCAATCGGGACCAAACCGGTGGCGAACTCGCGGTATGACGAGCTTTTGGAACAGGGCAAACTCCTGAGGGACCGCAGCGACATGAGCAACGCGCTGGTCAAACTGCGCGAGGCGCACGCCCTCAATCCGGCGGAGCCCGCGGCGATCGCCGCCCTGGCGATCACGTATGAGAGGATGGGGCTCAACGAGAAAGCCGCCGAGTATTGGAAGCGGATTCTGGACATGGGAGAAACCGCGGGTGGCTCCTACTACATCGCCGCCGACGCCCGGCTGAAGCAGAGCCAGATGGCGGCGTTAATGGCAGCCAAGACCAACGCGAGCCCGGCCCCGGGCCAACCGGCAACGCCCGCCTTGCTGAGCCTTGGCGAGATTCTGCCCCAGGAACAGCACGACCCGGCTTCAGGCCAGAAACTCACCCTGCGAATCCCGATCCGAGCCCGCGCGGGGAGCTCCGTGAATGGCAACGACCTGGTCGTTTACGCCCACATCTACGAACAAATCGACGGAGGCGCCCTGAAACTCACCGACTCCAATGTTTCTTACCGATGGGCGACTGAGCCTTACGGGAATTGGACCAAGGGGGACACGGAGACTCTTTTGGTCCATTATTCCAGGCCCAGGTCCGACCCCCGCGAGCGGACGCGGGAAAACAGGAAATATTTTGGCTACATCGTTCGAGTTTACTATAAGTCCGAGCTGCAAGACTTCCGGGCGTCCCCCGCGCGTCTGGCCGCCCAATTTCCTGCCCCCCAGATTTTGGATAAAGTTCCAGCCCCATGAAAATCATTTTGGTCGATGACGACGCCGGCTTTAGTCGGCTGATACAAAGTGCTCTTGAAGAGATTCCCGGACTGACCGTGCGCAGCGCCACCTCGGCGGGAGCGGGACTTCTGGCAGCCACAGAAATTGGCGGAGTCGACCTTCTGATCACCGACGTGGTGATGGAACCGATGAACGGGTTCCTTCTGAGGGACCAAGTGAAGAAACGCTATCCCGAAGCGCGCGTTCTTTTTTTGAGTGGGTTTGACCTGAGCGATTACGCCGAACAAGTGGCGGGATATCAGTTCCTCCAAAAGCCATTCGAAATCTCCACGCTTGTGGCGGCAGTCCAGAAAGAACTCGCCCAAGTCGCACCGCGCGCTGTGGTTCAAATCGCCCCGCCCGCCGTGGTTCAGGTCGTTCGGCAAGCTACTCCGGCCGTCAGTGCGCCTCCCTCTCCGGGCGCCCAGCCGATGTGGGCGCGTCCCGCCACACCGCGGGGCAGCGGGACCATGGCGGCCCGCGTGGCACTGCCAGCAGCCGCACAGCCAGCGTCTCAGTCCGCCGCCGCGCGGACACCCACCGCTGTTCTGGCAGCGACCGACAGAATCCCGGCCCCCGAACAAACCGCCCCGAAAACCACGCCTCCCATTCAATCCCGCCAAGCGCGCGTGTCCCTTCCCGCCGCAGTCCAGGCGGTCCGTCCGGCTCAACCCGCGCCACAGGCTCAACCCGCGCAACCCGCGGCTGAGGAGCCCTTTAAACCGCGCTCGAACGATCCTCTGATCGGCTCAGAACTCGGGGCGTACAAAGTCAACAGCCAGATGGGGGAAGGGCGCTGGGGCCCGGTCTACTCGGCTCTTCAGGTCTCCATCAACCGGCACGTGGCGCTGAAGGTGTTGGATCTCCACCGGGCAGTCGACCCGGTCCAGAAGGACCAGTTCATCGCCGACGCACGGGCCAAGGCGAAAGTGCAACACCCCGCGATTCTTTCGGTGTACGAGGCGGGAGAAGTGGGCGAATATTGTTTTTACGCGCACGAGTTTGTTCCGGGCGACAGCCTTGCCATGGTGCAAAGCAGGGGCCAGCAAATCGACGAAAAGACGGCTCTCAGGATTCTGCGCACGGCCAGCGAAGGCCTCAACTACCTGCATATTCACAAGATAGGCCACCCTGTCTTGGACGCCGCGCACATCTACCTCGGGCCGGGATTCCATCCAAGGCTCTCCAACAGCGCCACGCAAGACGGCGCCGAAGGGCTCAACATAGAGCAGGACATCCAGGCTCTCGGGCGCATCGTGCTTTCCCTGCTGCCGGCGGCTCAAAACCTGTCCGTGGGGCTCCGCGCGCTGTTGAGCCGGATGCTTCAAAGTGGGCCGGGAGCAATCGCCAGTTGGGCGGCGCTGCTGCAGGCGATCAAGGCGCTGGAGCCTAAGGTGATTCCTCTCGAGGCGGCGAAGATCACCGCCCAGGACCGCGCGGCGATCGAAGCCGTGGAATCCGCTCGGCGCGAACAACGCCGGTCGCTCTGGATCACTGCGGCGGGCATGACCGCCTCGCTGACGATGGTGTGCTGGGTGGTGTGGCATTACGCCTTCCGCTCCAACGAACGCAGCCTGGCAACCCAGATTGAAATCCCGGCCGGCGAATACGTCGTGGGCCCCAACAACCGCAAGGTGAAGCTTGAGCGGTTCTGGATAGACAAATACGAGGTCACCGTCGGCCAATACGCCAAGTTCCTGGCGTATCTGGACGCCCACCCGACCGCCGACTTCGATTTCAACCACGAGAAGCAGCCCCGCCATCTCAGCCATAAGCCCGACGACTGGGACATCTATTACCTCAACGCGGTGGCTGGCAAATCGGCGCACAGCGTGCCCATGTCTCTGAACTCGCCGGTGATGACCGTCACCTGGTGGGACGCCTACGCGTATGCCAAATGGAAAGGACGCGAGTTGCCCACCGAAGAGGAATGGGAGGCAGCCGCCAGGGGTCCGCAGGGGCTCACCTACCCCTGGGGCAACGAACTCGAACGCTCCAAGGTCAACTCAAACTCCGATTTCAACGCCCAAAACCCGGGAGCCAAAGGCCAGATCGACGGGTTTTCCTGGTGGGGCGACGTCGATTTGATGAAGGGGGATCGCAGTTCCTTCGGCGTCATCGGGATGGCGGGGAACGTCAGCGAATGGGTCGAGTGGCCAAAGGGGACCCGGTTCCCCGTGTACAAAGGCGGCAACTTCCAATCGGCTGACACCCGACTCGATCGCCGCGTCGCCGACCAGAACCCCAACAAAGGCGAGGAATCCATCGGCTTCCGAACCATCTCCCGCACCCCCCCCAAGTAAAAAAATGAACGCCTTTCGCGCCTTTCTTCTGGCGACCCTGCTTTGGGCCGCCAGCCTGCCCGTCCACGGCCAGGTGTCCGTGGATCTCCAGATCAAACGCCGCAGCTTTCTCCGGCACGAGCCCGTGCTGGTCTCGGTCAGCATCACCAATCTTTCAGGCCGCGATTTGACGCTCAAAGACGCCGACTCTCAGTGGTTCGGCTTCCAGATCAGCCAGGGCGACGCGAACAACCTCGTCCCGCCGCTCAACCCCGACTACCACCTCGACCCGCTCGAGCTCAAAACCGGGGAAACCGTCAAACGCACCCTCAACCTCAACTCCCTTTTCTATCTCGGGGAGTACGGCAATTACCGGATCAAGGCGATGATCTATGCGGCGGAGTTGGGCAAATATTTCGCGTCCAAGCCCGGCGGCATCGAGGTGAGCGAGGGCATGACGGTCTGGCAGCAAACCGTCGGCGTGCCGGAGGGCCAGCCCAACGCGGGCGCCAACCACACGATCTCCGTCATCAAGTTCGACGCCATGGAACGGCCGCACTACTACGTGCGGATTGAAGACAAGCAGGCGGGCTCGGTCTTCTGCGCCCACAAGATGGGAACGGCCATCGAAGGCCAGCCGCCCCAGATGCAGCTGGATTTCGGCAACAACCTCTACGTGCTCCAAACCACGGGCCCGCGGCATTACCTGCTCTCCAAAATCAGCATCAACGGCGAGCTCGAATCCCAGACCGAATACGACGCCCCCAAGGCTCGGCCTTACCTGCGCCGACTCACCGACGGGCGCCTTCAGATCGTGGGCGCCGTCCGCTCCAGCGTCGTCGCCGCCGCCCGGGATCAAACCCCCAAACTCTCCGAGCGCCCCCCGGGGCTGCCCCAGAAATAGTCGCCCCTGTCACTCCGGCCGCGGCTCCCGGCTGAGCAGGGAGGCGAGGACATCCGCCCCGCTGGCCTGCCCGTCGAGCAGGCGCCGGATCTGGGAAATGATGGGCACATCCACGCCGAGTCTTTCGGCGCATTCCATGGCGCTGTAAGTCGTCGGCACCCCCTCGGCCACCATTTGCATGGACGCCACGATGGTCGCGAGGGATTCACCCCGCCCCAGGCGTTCCCCCACCATCCGGTTCCGGCTGTGGCGGCTAAAACAGGTCACCATCAGGTCGCCGATCCCGCTGAGGCCCTGGAACGTTTCCCGGCACCCGCCCAGGGCGCACCCCAGGCGGATCAACTCCGCCAGGGAGCGGGTCACCAAAGCGGCCTTCGAGTTGTCCCCGAGCCCGAGTCCGTCGCCGACGCCGGCGGCGATTGCGAAGATGTTCTTGAGCGCGCCACCCAGCTCGATCCCGGCCACATCGTCACTGGTGTAAGCCCGTAAAAAGCGGTTGGAAAACGCCCGTTGGAGCGCCTGCGCCACATCGAGCTGCTGGCAGCCGAGCACCACCGCCGTCGGCATCTTGCGCGCCACCTCCTCGGCATGGCTCGGGCCGGAAAGCACCGCGATCGGGTTTTTCGGGAAGGATTCCTCCAGAATCTGGCTCATCCGCATCCCGCTGCCGCGTTCCACCCCCTTGGTGCAGCACAACAACACCGGTTCCTCGGGAAAATCCGTTGCGGAAAGCCGCGCACTGACCTCGCGCACCGCCTTGGAGGGCGTCACGACGAGCACCAAATCGCACCCGCGCAAATCCTCAAGATCCGCCGTGAACCGGAGGGCCTTGGGCAGCGCGATTCCGGGCAAATAAACCGTGTTTTCCCGTCGCTCGGAAATGACGGCGATCTGCCGGGCGTCGTGCCCCCAAAGGGTGACGGGCAAGTTTTGTTCCTGCAAAACCAGCGCCAGGGCGGTGCCCCAACTTCCGGCGCCGACAATGCCAATGTTTTGAAAGCTCATGGCCGTGGGTTCTGGGAATCTCCCTCAACAGACAACGCGCCGCCGGGAGCTTGGCTGGGTTTGGATCGGCCGAACCGGTTCTCGGTGCCCTGCAGCAGGCGGGTGATGTTCTCCCGGTGCCGGCGGACGACCAGCGCCCCCGCGACACAGGCGAAATAGAGATTGGCCTGGCCCGACAAACGGCCGCTGGAGAGCAACGCCGCCACCACAGCCGGCAACGCGAGCGCCGCGGCGATGGAGGCCAGCGAGACGTACCGCGAAAGCAGGAAAACCACGAGCCAAACCCCCAAAACAATGGCGCTGGCCAGGGGCATCATGCCCACCAACACCCCCAAGGACGTGGCCACGCCTTTGCCCCCCTTGAACCCGAGCCAGACCGGAAAACTGTGGCCGACAATACAACCCAACGCGGCCACGATCCCGGCCAAACTCGAGTCCCCGAGAACGCCCGGATCGGCGGCCGCCCACCGCATCCCGGCCCAAACCGCCAGCCATCCCTTCGCGGCGTCGCAGAAAAAAGTGAGGAGACCCCATTTTTTTCCCAGCACCCGCCACACGTTGGTGGCGCCGATGTTGCCGCTGCCGTGCTGGCGGATATCGATCCCGCAGGCGCGCGAGATGAGCAGACCAAACGGGATCGTTCCGAGGAAATAAGCCGTCACGGCAATGACGGTGAGAAGAAAGAGAACGGGGTTCATGGGCGGGTTCCGGAACGTTTCTGAGCGAGCACGGCCTCGATTTTGCCCAGGGGCAGGCAGTTGACCACGTCCCGACGCGTCAGCCAACCTTTGCGGGCCGCGCCGACGCCATGCCAGAGGTTCTGGAGCTGGTCGGTGTGATGGGCGTCAGGATTGATCGAGCAACGCACCCCCTTTTCCTTGGCCAACGGCCACCAGCGCCAGTCCATGTCCAGCCGCCACGGGCTCGCGTTGAGCTCAATGATCGTGCCGGTCGCCGCCGCCGCCTCGATCACCGCCGGCACATCCACGTGATACGGCTCCCGGGAAAGCAGCAGCCGCCCCGTCAGATGCCCCAGCATGGTCACGTGGGGGTTTGAAATCGCCCGGATGATGCGTTTGGTCATCTCCGCCTCCGGCAGGGTGAACGCCGCGTGCACCGACGCCACCACGTAGTCGAGCTGGGAGAGCACTTCGTCGGGAAAATCCAGGGAACCGTCCTTGAGCACGTCGCATTCGGTGCCGGCGAACAGGCGGAAATGACCGCCAAACCCGGCGTTGAGCCGCCGGATTTCCGCCACCTGCGCGAGCAGCCGCTCGGCGTCGAGGCCGTGGGCTTGGAAGGAGGATTTGCTGTGGTCGGCGATGCCCAGGTATTGCAGGCCGAGTTCCTGGGCGGCGTCGGCCATCTCCTCGAGACTGGAACGCCCGTCACTGGCCGTGGTGTGGTTGTGGAATGTGCCCCGCAGGTTCTCCACCTCGATCAGGTCGGGCAGGGTGTGGTTTTCCGCCGCCTCAAACTCCCCGCGATCCTCCCGCAGCTCGGGCTCGATGTAGTCGAGGTCCAGCGCCCGATACAGGTCCCGCTCCTCGTAGATGGGCGGGATGGGTTGCGCCGGTTTCCGGGCTTTTTTCCCCTCCACATTCGCCACGGCCTCCAGCCGGTACTCGTTGAGCGTCCAGCCCCGGGCCAACGCCCGCGAACGCAGGCCGATGTTGTGCTCCTTGGAGCCGGTGAAATAGTTGATCGCAAACGGGTATTCCGCGGTTTTCACCACGCGCAGGTCCGCCTGGATGCCGGACTTGAAACGCACGGCGGATTTGGTCGCCCCGTTGGCGAGGATGTTCTCGACCATGGCGTGTTCCACAAAGAACCGGGACACCTGCTCGGGATGATTGGTGGCCACGATGAAATCGAGGTCCCCGACGACCTCCTTGCGCCGGCGATAACTGCCCGCGAGGCTCGCCTGCAGCACCTCGGGCAGCTCCCGCAAATCCCCCAGCATCCGCTCGGCGTCCCCGGCGATGTCGCCGATTCGAAACCGGCCGGCGAACCGGGCCCGGGCCTCGACGGCGGCGAGAATGTTGTCGGCCGTTTTTTTGCCGAACCCGGGGAGCCCCTCGACGCGCCCGTCGCCGCAGGCGGCCTGGAGTTCGGCCACGGAGGTCACCCCGAGCTGCTCCCAGAGGGCTTTGATCTTTTTCGGTCCCAACCCCTGCAATTCAAAGAGCTCGAAGAGGCCCGGAGGAAACTCGGCCTTGAGCTGCTCGTAGTACTCCAGACGCCCCGTGGCGAACCATTCGCCGAGTTTTTCGGCGATCGCCTTGCCGATCCCGGGAATCTCCCCCAGACGCCCCTCGGCAGCCAGCTTGGAGAGATCGCCCGTGAACGTCTCCAAAGCGCGCGCCGCGTGGGTGTATGCCCGGATCTTAAAGAGGTTCTCCCCCTTGAGCTCCAGCAGCCGGGCAATCGACTCCAGCAGGTCGGCGGTTTGGTCTTTAGTGATTTGGGCCATGGGAAACTGCCAATCTACGGCCCCAACCAAAGCGCTGTCACGTGGTTTGCCGCGGATCGGGCCGCGATGCGGGGAGCGGGAAACGATTCGCACCCGCCCGGACCCAGCATCCGCCTCAGGGCGCGCTTGCCGGAACCCGCTCCGCAGGATATGGTCCCGCCCTTTTTATCAAGTATGAGCACTCCATCTGCCTCCGAAGCGAAGACCGCGTCTGCCGCCGCCCCCGAACGCGGTGAAACCATGAGCGGCGCGGACATCCTCGTCGCCTGTTTGGAGCGGGAGGGAGTCGACTCCATTTTCGCCTACCCCGGCGGCGCCTCGATGCACATGCACCAGGCGCTCACCCGCTCCAAAAAAATCCGCACCTACCTGCCCCGGCACGAGCAGGGCGGCGTGTTTGCCGCGGAAGGCTACGCGCGGGCGACGGGCAAAGCGGGCGTGGTGATGGCGACGTCCGGCCCGGGCGCGACCAACCTGGTGACGGGCATCGCGGACGCTTATCTGGACTCGACCCCGCTGGTGGCCATCACCGGCCAGGTGCCCCAGGCGATGATCGGGAAAGGCGCCTTCCAGGAGACCGACGTGTTCAGCGTCACGGCGCAGGTGGTCAAACACAACTACCTGGTGATGGACGTCAACGACATCCCCCGGATCGTGAAGGAGGCTTTCTACATCGCCCAAAGCGGGCGGCCCGGCCCGGTGCTCATCGACATCCCGAAAAACATCCAGCTGGCCACCACCCAGCCGATTTTCCCCAACGAGATCACCCTGCGTGGCTACGACCCGGTCAAACACGCCGACGACGTGGCCCTTAACGAGGTCATCGGCATGATCCGCGAGGCGCGTTGCCCGATGATCTACTGCGGCGGCGGCATCATCTCCGGGGAAGCCTCCGGGGAACTGCTGGAGTTTGTGGAGCGCACGGGCATTCCCGTGGCCACCACGCTCATGGGCATTGGATGTTTCCCGGAAACGCATCCCCTCTCGCTCAAGTGGCTGGGCATGCACGGCACCGTTTACGCCAACAACGCCGTCAACGAGGCGGATCTGCTTCTGGCCATCGGCGTCCGGTTCGACGACCGCGTCACCGGCAAGATCAGCGAGTTCGCCAAACACGGCACGATCGTCCACATCGACATCGACAACTCCGAGATCAACAAGAACAAGGTCGTCCGGCTGCCGATCCTCAGCGACGTCAAATACGCGCTGCGCCGGCTCAACGAGCTCCTGGAGCAGGCCGGCAAACCCCGGGTCAAATCCGATTTCCGGACCTACCCGGACTGGTACGCCAAGATCTGGGACTGGAAGGAGAAATACCCGTTCACGTTCAACGACACCGAGGAAGTCATCCAGCCCCAGCACGCCATCCGGCTGCTGTATGAGATGACCCAGGGCGACGCCATCATCACCACCGGCGTGGGCCAGCACCAGATGTGGGCCGGGCAGTTCTACGACTTCGACAAACCCCGCACGTTCATCACCTCGGCCGGCCTCGGCTCGATGGGTTTTGGTTACCCGGCGGCGCTCGGCGCCAAGGTGGCGTTCCCGGACAAGCAGGTGATCGACATCGACGGCGACGGATCCTTCCTCATGAACGTGCAGGAGCTGGCGCTGGCGCACGTGGAGGGCATCGCCGCCAAGTGCATGATCCTCAACAACCAATGGCTGGGCATGGTCGTGCAGTGGGAGGACCGCTTCTACAAGAGCAACCGCGGCCACACCTTCCTGGGCAACCCCAAGAACCCCTACGCCGGCAGCCTCGAGGATCCCACGGGCATCTACCCCGACTACGTGAAGATGTGCGAAGGGTTCGCCGTGAAATGCGAGCGCGTCATGCACAAGAAAGATCTCCCGGCCGCCATCCAGCGGATGCTCGACTCCAAGGACGCCTACGTGCTCGACGTCATGGTGCCTTACACCGAACACGTGCTGCCCATGATCCCCTCCGGCGGCACCTATAAGGACGTGATTTACGAGGGCCGCCAGACGCTCAAAGCCGGCACGGGCCTGTAAAAAAACCGGCGCGGGCCTTTCAGCGGCCCTCAGCGCCCCTCAGGAAAAAACTCGCAGCCCCCGCCCGTCGGTTTCCCGGCAGGCGGGGGCTTCCTTTTTCAGCGCGTCTCCCGGAGCCACTCCGCCACCTGGGTCGCCCAGTAGGTGACGATCAAGTCCGCGCCCGCGCGCTTAAATGCCAGCATCTGCTCAAGCACGGTCGCCCGCTCATCGAGCCAACCCCGGGCGGCGGCGGCTTTGATCATCGCGTATTCGCCGCTCACGTTATAAACGGCCGTGGGCAGGCCGAACTGGGATTTGACCCGCCAGACAATGTCCAAGTAAGGCAGCCCGGGCTTCACCATCACCATGTCGGCCCCCTCCTCCACGTCGAGAGCCACCTCCCTCAGGGCCTCCAGCGCGTTGGCCGCGTCCATCTGATAACCCCGCCGGTCGCCCGCTTGGGGCGCGCTCTCCGCCGCGTCCCGGAACGGCCCGTAAAACGCCGAGGCGAACTTCGCCGCGTAACTGAGAATGACCGTCTGGCTAAACCCGGCCGCATCCAACCCGACGCGCATGGCGCCCACCCGGCCGTCCATCATGTCGCTGGGAGCGACAATGTCCGCGCCCGCCGCCGCGTGCGACACCGCCGTCTTCACCAGCAGCTCCACCGACGGGTCGTTGTGCACGTGCACATCGTCGCCTGAAAACTCGGCGATCCCGCAATGGCCGTGGCTCATGAACTCGCACAGGCACACGTCGGTGATGACCACCAGCGCCGGGCACCGGGCTTTGATGGCCCGCACGGCCCTTTGCACAATGCCGTCCGCCGCGTAAGCCTGCGACGCGACTTCGTCCTTGTGCGCCGGGATCCCAAAAAGCAGGACCCCGCAAATCCCGACCGCATGCGCCCGGGCGGCCTCTTCCACCAGCGCGTCCAGCGAGAGCTGGAAAACCCCCGGCATACTGGCCACCGGCGCCCGGTCCTCGACCTTTTCACTAACGAAAAGGGGCAGGATCAGATCGTGGGTTTGCAGGGTGTGCTCGCGCACCATTTGACGGAGCGCGGCCGAGGAGCGCAGACGGCGGGGACGCCGGAGAAGATTCATGGACGGGACGCTAATGCCGGGGCGGCCGGAGCGGCAAGCGCGGGGTGGCGCGCCCCTGCCCCAGGGCTCACCCATCTTAAAAAGCGCGAGGGACCCGCCGCGGGGTGGGCTGTTTTCGGGACCGCGTTCCGGTGGTGTCGCCGCGCTCCACCTCCGGCTGCGCTCTCTGTTCCCCCCGGGAACAATGCATCCGCTTTGCCTCGCACTCTGAGGACTTCCCCCCCGCGAAGCTGAATTTTAGATGCGTGAGCCCTGGCCCCTGCCCAGCGACGCCTTGACCCGGCAGGGAGGTCCTGACTGGAATGCCCGACCATGCCCCCGTCCGAAGCGGAATTCCTGCTCATCGACAACAGCAACTCGTTCACCAAATTCGCGCTCTCCACGCGGACCGAACTGCTTGCCACCCGCAAGCTGGCCACCAGCGAGGTCGACCCCAAGAACCTCGCCCGGGTCTTGCGCGGATGGCGTTTCCAGTCGGTGTTGCTTTGTTCGGTGGTGCCCGAAAAAGCCGACGCGCTGGCGAGTTATCTGGGCGACCATCCGTTGCTCCGGGTCAGCTCAAAAATCGAGCTTGGAGTGGGGATCGATTATCCGAAGCCGCAAACCATCGGCGCCGATCGCCTCGCCAACGCGGCTTACGCCGCCGCCTGTTATGGCGCACCCGTGGTGGTGGTGGATTTCGGCACCGCCGTGAGTTTCGACGTCATTTCCCGGGACCGCCAATACGTCGGCGGGGTCATCGCGCCGGGCCTCGCGGCAATGACCGACTACCTCCACCAACGCACCGCGCTGCTCCCGCGGATAAGCCTTCTCGAGCCTCCCTCCGCGATCGGAAAATCCACAAGGAAAGCCATGCTCGCAGGCGCGGTCCACGGCTACCGCGGTTTGGTGAGGCAAATCCTCGTGGAGATTGCCAAGGAACTCCGGGTCCGACGCAAACTTTGCGTGGTCGCCACCGGCGGATACGCCGAATTGATCTCGGCCGGCCTTCCCGAGATTCAAGTCGTGCGCCCCGATCTCACTCTTCAAGGCCTGCGGATGATCGCCGACCTCAACTTCCCGGGTCCGCAAGGACCCAGGAGCGCCGCCCGGCGCGGATAACACCGGGGGTGTGACGCCCCGGCAACCCGGCCCATCAGCCCGTCAGAAGAGCGAGTTGGGCGATACAGCGGGCTTCGCGGGGGCGGCGGCGGCCCCGCTCGGAGCCACGTAATCGGTGGA
Organism: Chthoniobacter flavus; assembly: GCA_945860355.1. GTDB lineage: Bacteria > Verrucomicrobiota > Verrucomicrobiia > Chthoniobacterales > Chthoniobacteraceae > CAIURC01. The sequence continues at coordinate 37,175 of CAMARB010000008.1, forward strand.
GGAAGCGGGGAGAACCACGGCATCGTTGCCGTAAAGAACCCGCACGTTGCTCCCTTCGCTGGCCACGAATTTGAGCTGGGTCCCGGGCTGCAAAACGACTTTCCCGAACGCAAGCTGAACGTCGGCGGGCTTGGTCAGCACGAGGACCGACTTGGGGGCGGCCGCCGGCGTTTCCAAAGCCGCAGCGGCACCAGCGGTCTCAACGGCGGCCGCAGGCTGGGCTGCGCGGGCCTTTTCAGCATCGGATTGGGTCACAGACCCGCCCTTCGATGATGACGCAGAAGCGTCAGCCATGTCTTTCTTCCCGGCCTTCTTTTTCCCGGCGCCCTCCTTCGGCGCAGCGGCCGCCACAGGCGGCGCCGAGGAAACCGGTGTCGGCTTTGCCGCCTTGCCTTGGGCTTGGGCAATCCAGTGCTGAACCCGCTCCTTCCACGGCTGGAGATGGTCTTGGGAAAAATAAAGCCCAGCGAGAACCACCCCGCCCCATATCAGGCCCCGGAAAGCCGCGCCGATGGGGTTGCGCTTGGGAGTCGCCTTGGGGATGGCCGTGCGGACCTGCACCCCCTGCCGCGGAGCAACTGACGGTTGCCCCGGGAAGCTGAATTTCCCTTTCGCGGAAGCCGCAACGAGTTGCGGGAATTTCTCCGCGAGCGCCGGGAAAACATATTTCCAAGCCGCCTTTTCAGGGTCCCCGGCATCCCAGCTTGGAAACCGCACGTCCAACGCCCCGACAAGCACCTGGCAATGCGCCTTGGTGACTTTGCTAAAAAACTCGGCGCCTTCTGTTTGAATCACCTGCAGGAAAACACTCGCCCGATTGTCTTTTTTTGCCTGGATCTCGTCCGCAAAAAGATCCGGATGTAAACGGAGCCGTTCCGAGTTCCAAAGCGCAAGCCGTTGCGACTCCTTGGGATCTTGGGTCGCCTCCTGGGTCAGCGCCGCCGCCTGTTCCTTGTTGAGGTCCGGGGGGAAGGCGATTCCCATGAAGCTCAGAAACGCCTTCTCTTTGGCCGAGGCGGGCACGGCGGACACGGCACTTGCGATATCGGGAAGTCCCGTTGCTTGGCTCGTGACTCGGGTCTGAGGGACAGGCCCCGTGGACACCGGCTGAAGCGACGACGCCGCAGGCGGGGTCGAACCTGCGGACACCAGCGCATCCGGCTCCGGGGGTCTTTGCGCATGAGCCGGGGAAGCCGACGGATAAAGCACACTGTGGAGAGGGATCCACTGGGCCATGCCCGGACGCCAGGCGGGGTCATTGAGCAAAACGCTGCCTTGTTTGAGCAAAGTTTGCACGGTGACCTCGCTCAGAGGTCCGACTTCCTTCCCGGAACGCAGAATGTAGATGTCCATATTTCATTAGGAGTTGCCGCCACCCCCCAACTTTTGCCGCGAAAAGTACAGGGGATGGTTGCACCGGGGAGGAACGTGCCCAATATCCCGGCTGAGCCGCGCAAAATCAAGCCACGGTTCCGCCCCGGGCGCGCGACAGCCGCCCTGCCCCCCCGGAAAAACTCAGTCCGCCAATGCCGCAGCCCGGTTCGGGTAGATTTTGAACACTTGGTCGAGCCGGGCGATTTCGAAGATGTCCTGCACGGCGGGTTGCAGGCCGCAGAGCGCGAGCACACCGCCCTGGGGTTGGATGCGCTGAAACGCCTCGATCAACACGGCCAATCCCGAGCTGTCCATGTAACTCACGGCTGTCAGATCGATCAGCAGACGCCCGGGTTTTTGCGCCAGAACCGGCTCCAACCGTTGCCGGACTTGGGCCGATTCGTGCAGATCAATCTCCCCGGCTAACGCCAGGACCGCGGTTTGGGTCGGAGATTCCATTCCCGGGCACGGTAGCACGCCCCTCAGGCGACGACGATGTTCACGAGTTTGCCGGGCACCACGATGACTTTCCTGGGCGGGTTTCCTCCGAGATGCTCCCGCACCTTGGCCGAGGCCAACGCCACCGATTCCACCTCCGCCGCCGTGGCCTGTTTGGACACCGTGATTTTATCGCGCAGCTTGCCGTTGACCTGAACGGGCATCTCAATTTCGTCCTCCACGAGGCATTGAGGATCCCACGCGGGCCAAGGCATGGAGGCGAGCACTCCCTGGAAACCAAGCCGCTCCCAGAGTTCCTCGGTAAGATGGGGTGCAAACGGGTTGAGCAGCTGCAGCAACACCCGAACGGCCGCGATGGGCCGGGGTTTGGCGGGAATGAACGCGTTCACAAAAATCATCATCTGCGAAATCGCGGTGTTGAAACTGAGCGCCTCGATGTCCTCGCCCACTTTCTTGATCGTCGCGTGGATGACCTTGAGCTGCGCTTTGTCCGGCGCAACGTCCTGTAGGACCGGCGAAATCTCCCAAGCGCCCGCCTGGTTCTCCTCCAACGCCAGACGCCACACCCGGGCCAGGAACCGGGACACCCCTTCCACGCCGGTCATGCTCCACGGTTTCATCTGTTCCAACGGCCCCATGAACATCTCGTAGCACCGGAACGCGTCCGCGCCGTACTGCTCGATGACCTCGTCGGGGTTCACCACGTTGCCCCGCGATTTGGACATTTTCTGGCCGTCCTCGCCCAGGATGATCCCCTGGTTGACGAGGCGCTGGAACGGCTCGGGCGTCGAGACATGGCCCAAGTCAAAGAGCACTTTGTGCCAGAACCGCGCGTAGAGCAGATGCAACACGGCGTGTTCGGTGCCGCCGACATACAAATCCACGCCGCCGGGGCGCGCCGGCTCGGCGGCCTCCAACCGACCCGTCATCCAGTAACGCTCTGCCTCCCGGCCCACAAACCGCTCAGCGTTCCGGGCGTCCGTGTATCGCAGGTAATACCAGCAGGACCCCGCCCACTGCGGCATGGTGTTGGTTTCCCGTTGCGCCGTTTCACTGTAACGCACCCAGTCGGTGGCTTTTGCCAAGGGCGGTTCCCCCGTGCCGGTGGGCTTGAAATCCTCCAGCCCCGGCGGATTCAGCGGCAGCTCCGACGCGTCCAAAGCCCGGTGACGGCCGCCTTCCCAAACCACCGGGAACGGCTCGCCCCAATCCCGTTGCCGCGAGAAAAGCCAGTCGCGCAGCTTGTATTGAATCGTTTTCTTCCCGAGGCCCAGGCTTTCAAGCCGGCGCGTCATCTCCGCCTTCGCCTCCGCCGTCGAAAGCCCGTCCAAAGGACCCGAGTTGATCGCAAACCCCTCCCCGGTCCAGCATTCCAACGGGGCGGCGCTGCAGGCGGCGCCTCCCCCCAGGCCGAGCCGGGCGGATTCGGAAACCACGGCGCGGATGGGCAGGAAGAATTTCTGGGCAAACTCCCAATCGCGCTCGTCGTGGGCGGGCACGGCCATGATGGCGCCGGTGCCGTATCCGATGAGGACGTAGTCGGCGATCCAGATCGGGATCTGCTCCCCATTCACGGGATTAATCGCGTAGGCGCCGGTGAAAACGCCGCTTTTCTCCTTGGCCAACTCCGTGCGCTCCAAGTCGCTCTTGCGCGCGGTCTTTTCGCGGTATTCCTCCACAGCTGGCCATTGCTCCTCGGTCACAATCTGGTCCACAAGGCGGTGCTCGGGCGCCATAACCATGTACGTGGCGCCAAAAAGCGTGTCGGGCCGGGTGGTGAACACCGGGATGGTTTCCTCGGAGCCGGCGATTTTGAAAAACACCTCGGCGCCTTCGCTCCGGCCGATCCAGTTGCGCTGCAGGGCCTTGATCGAGTCGGGCCAATCCAACCCGTCGAGCTCGTCAATGAGCCGCTCCGCATACGCGGTGATCCGCAGCATCCACTGGCGCATCGGCCGGCGGATGACGGGGAAGCCGCCCACCTCGCTCTTGCCATCGACGACTTCCTCATTCGCCAGCACGGTGCCCAGCTCCGGGCACCAGTTGACGGGCACCTCCGCCACGTAGGCCAGGCGCACGCTGTCCGGGTCCGGGCCGGTGTAGGTGGAGAGCGGCTCGGCCCGCCGGGTCTGCGGGTTGAACCAGGAATGATAAATCTGGAGAAAGATCCACTGCGTCCACCGGTAATACCCGGGGTCGGTAGTGTTGACCTCGCGCTGCCAGTCGTAGGCGAACCCGATCCGTTTGAGCTGCGCCTTGAAGTTGCCCACGTTGTGCGCCGTGGTGACGGCGGGATGTTGCCCGGTTTTGATGGCGTATTGCTCGGCCGGCAACCCGAACGCGTCCCAACCCATCGGATGCAGCACGTTGAACCCCGCCATCCGCTTGTACCGAGCCATGATGTCCGTCGCCGTGTATCCCTCCGGATGCCCCACATGCAGCCCCGCGCCGCTCGGATAAGGGAACATATCGAGCACGTAATACTTGGGTCGGTTCGGATCAAATCCTGGTTCCCCCGGGTTCGGCGCGTGAAAACTCTGGTGAGCATCCCAGTGGGCCTGCCATTTCGGCTCAATCTGATCGAAGGGATAGGGTCTGCGGCGCTCGGTGCTCATGGTTTGGGAAAGGGGGCGAATGAACTAGAGTCCGCGCACCCCGTCAACGCTGGGCACCCGGCGCGCTCCATCCCGGGCCTTCGGCGGGAAGCCGCCGCAAAGCGCGAGCGTTGGGTTTGCCCGCGGGCAACGAGCGGCTAGGGTCGCGCCATGCAGTCCCTGCTTGTCGCCACCCATAACCGCCATAAAACCTCCGAAATCGCCTCCCTGCTCGGCGGCCTTTTCAGCGTCACCGATCTCAACGCCCACCCGCACCTGCCGGCGACGGAGGAAACCGGCGTCACGTTCCTCGAGAACGCCACTCTTAAGGCACTCGGCGCGGCCCGGGTTTTCCAAGGCTGGGTTTTGGCGGACGACTCCGGTCTTGAGGTGGACGCCCTCGGGGGCGCCCCCGGGGTTTACTCCGCGCGTTATGCCGGCCCCCAAGCCTCCGACAGCGACAACCGCGCCCGGCTCCTAGAGGAATTGCGCGGCTCGGGCGCAATAGAATGGTCCGCCCGGTTTCGCTGCACTCTGGTGCTCGCGCAGGAGGGACGGGTGGTGGCCAGCTTCGACGGAACGGTGGAGGGCAAGATCATCCCCGAGGAACGAGGCACGGGAGGGTTCGGCTACGACTCGCTCTTTGTGCCGGAACAACACTCCGCCACCTTCGGCGAGTTGCCGGGAGCGGTGAAAAACGGACTGAGCCACAGGGGCCGGGCCCTCGCCAAGATGCTCGAGTTTGTGGCGCGTTGAGGCCGGTGGCAAAAGCTCATCGCCGGGGAGCCCCCTCCCAGCCTTGGGAAGCCTCAGAAGGGGCTGACGTATCGGAACCGGGAGTCCCGGGCGACTTCCCTGCTGGAATAGATCTCGCCGCTGGCAAGGATCAGCATTTGGCCTTCTCCGTGCACGTCCGCCCGCTCCACAAACCATGGGTGCGTCTGGTATCGGTAGGGAGCGTTTGCCGTGGCCGCGAACGGCATGGCCAAGTAATCGATGCGGGGACTAGGCCCCTTGCCCCGGAGCAACTCATGGACGCTGGGACAGATCCAACTTTCTGGCCCTATCCCATAAGGTCGGAGCGCCTCGATCCAGCCGGTGGCGTAACCGGGACTCTGGAGATTGGTTGTCGGGATCTGCGGCCAGCTCTGGCGATCCTGGGTGAAGGCGTTGGCGGCCACATACAGGTTCTTGAGGTTGCTGACGCAGGACACCCGCTGGGCGCGCATTCGAACCGACGAATACGCGGGGATCAGCATCACCGCCAAAATACCGATCACCATCAGCACGGTCACCACCTCCAGCAACGTGAAGGCACGAACCCGAGGGATTTGCGTCAAAAAAACCTCTCCCCTCCCGTTGCAGACGCGACTCAGACCGCTAGAACAATGTCGAACTGGTCGACTGCTGGAACCCGTCCACCTGGAACTTCGCGGTCTGCGTGATGCTCGGCGTGCCGTCGTTCTGAATCTGGAAAAACACATCGAGGGAAGCGGTGCCTTCGACGCGGGCCGCAGTCACACCGGATTGGTCAGGCTTGATCTTCGCTTTCAAACTGCCTTGGGCAAAGATGGGATAGTCCTCGGTGGTGAACGTAACGTTGCCGTTGGCATCTACCCCCGAAGGAACCAAGACAGAGACATTAAATGTGCTCGTCGCATCGAGCACGGCCTTGAGCGAGCCGTTTTTCGGGTCAATCACACCCTGGAGGGTTCCATTGAACACCGTGCCGTTGACAAAGGTGAGCAGCTCTCCGGAGGCGTAGCCGGTTTTGGGTTGGCTAAAGGAGAACAGACCCATCGAGGTGCTGCTCTGCTGGTCTTCAGCCGACTCGGGGATCAACACCCCCGCGTAGGTGCCTTGGTAGTTGTTCTGGCTCAAGTCCTCCGGCGGGCCGCCGCTGATCGCCCAGGCTTGCGTCTGAATGAGAACAAATCCGATCAGGAGGGAGAGAGCTTGTTTCATAGGGGCCCGCACTGCACCGGTTTTGTTCCCGATGGTCAAACAATTATTATCCAACGGCACATTTGACTTGGTGCTCCCGCGCTCGCGGCTATCGATGGGAGCCCTTTTTGTCCCGTGAAAGCTCCGTTTAGCCTTTTTCTCGCGCTGCGTTACCTCAAACCCAAGCGCACCTTCGTCTCGATGATCACCCTGATCTCGGTGCTCGGAGTCACCCTCGGCATCGCCGTGCTCATCGTGGTGATCTCCGTCATGAGCGGCTACCGGCAAAAGCTGCGCGAAACCGTGCTCGGCTTCGAGGCCCACCTCCTGGTGACCAACCGCGGCGTGCTCAACGAATGGCGGCCCGTGGACAAAATCGTGCGCGAAACCCCGGGCGTGCTCGCCACAGCGCCTTTCGCCCAGGGGCCCGTGCTGGCCCAGTTCAAGGGCCAGGTGGTCACCCCCATCCTTCGCGGCATCGACCTGGAACGCGAGGAACAGGTCACGCCGATCCGGACCTGCCTGAAATTCGGCGCGTTTGATCTCGAAAGCGACAACGCCGTCATCGGCATCGACCTGGCCCGGGACCTGGGGATCAACATCGGCGACAAACTGGTCGTCCACTCACCCCGCAACTTCGAGGAAGTCGCACAGAAATTCAGCCAGGCGGGCGACGGCAAACCCGACGCCAAAACCCTGGAGGAAATCAAGGAGATGGTGGTTCCCCAGGAGCTCACCGTCACCGGCATCTTCGAATCCGGTCGGCAAATGTACGACTCCGGGTTCATCCTCGTGGCGCTCCATGTGGCCCAGGAACTCTACGGCCTCGGGGACGGCCTGCACGGGATCTCGGTGCGCACGACGGACCCGGACCGGGCGGGCGAAATCAAGCAACGGCTGGAAGCCGCGCTTCCCCCGGACATCGATGCGCCGACTTGGATGGACCGCAACCGCCAGATCTTCGAGGCGGTCGCAATGGAGCGCAACGTGATGTTTTTCCTGCTCCTTTTCATCGTCATCGTGGCCGCGTTCGGAGTGATGAACACCCTCATCACCGTCACGGTGCAGAAGACCCGGGAAATCGGGATCCTCAAGGCGCTGGGAGCCACCACCGGCCAGATCATCTGGGTGTTTCTGGCCCAGGGCATGGTGGTGGGCGTTTTTGGCAATGTGAGCGGGGTGGCCCTCGGGCTGGCCTGCGTGCGCTGGCGCAACGAGTTCAAGGACTGGCTGGCCCGGGTCATGGGCACGGAGGTGTTTTCACCCGCCGTTTACCAGTTCAGCCAAATCCCCGCCGACGTCCAAACCCCGGACGTGGTTCTCATCTGCGTGAGCGCCTTCTGCATGTGCGCCGTCGCGGCCTTGATCCCCGCCTACCTCGCCGCGCGGCTCGACCCGGTCGCCGCCCTGCGGCATGAGTAATCCGCAGCCAGAATTTTTCCCAATATGCCGTCCTTCGACATCGTCTCCGAAGTGGATAAACAAGAACTCGACAACGCCATCAACCAGGCCCGCAAAGAGCTGGCGACGCGGTTTGATTTCAAGGGCAGCCAGGCGGCCATCGAACTCAACCTCAAGGACAACAAAATCGAGCTCTCCGCCGAGGACGCCAACCGGCTCCGCAGCCTGCACGAAATCGTGGTCGCTAAAATCGCCAAGCGCAACGTGGACCTGCGCAACATCGAACGCAAAGACCCGGTGATCTCGCCGCTCGGGCACGCCACCCAGGAGTTCAAGATCCAGCAGGGACTCGAGGGCGAGAAAGCCAAGGAAATCACCAAGGCCATCAAAGCCGCCGAGTTCAAGGTGCAGTGCACCCTTCAGGACCGGCAAATCCGGGTCACGGGGAAAAAACGCGACGACCTCCAAGCCGTGATCGCCTTTTGCCGGGGCAAAGACTTCGAGGTCACGCTCGATTTCAAAAACTTCCGGGACTGACCCGAATGGCGCTAAGATAAGCTCACTTTGGGAGGTTTGCGGTGTTTCGGTGGGGGAAAGTGGCACAGGCTTCCAGCCTGTGATCTGTGACAGTCACAGCCAGGATGGCTGTGCCACTTTGGGCTCCACCGGCGGCGTGAGCCTTTGCCAAGCCTCCATGCTCGGAGATTTGCGGAGAACGGTATCGTCCCAAATGGTCCTTAAGTTAGCGCCATTCGGGACTGACCCCGGCCCCGGATCCCCGCGGCGGCGCCGCCCGAAACTGCGCGACGCGGCTAGAGCTTCCCGAGCAGACGGTCGATGTCCACATAACGCTCGATGAGCGACTGGATCATGTCGATTTTCTCGACGTCGCCCGGAAGCGTTTTGACCGTCATGGAGTGGATGCTGCTGGCCACGGTGTAACTGTCCAGGGGCGACGTGATGACGGGCACCTCCGAGTGCGAGAGCAAATCGAGCACACTCGGGTGCGGCCGCAAATCGCCCGAAAGCACCAGGCCCGCGATGGCCTCGCCCTCGGCCCCGTTGAGGGCGCTGGCGGAAAGCGCCGCCAGGATCACGTCCTCCCGATCCCCCGGGGTGACCACCAGGGTGCCCGGCTTGAAATACTGCATGACGTGGGTCGAGTTCATCGCACCGATGACCACCTTCTGGACCCGCCTACGGGAACGGGATTTGCCGTTGATAAACTCCCCGCGGATCGTCCGGCTGATCTGGCCCAGCGTGGCGTTGGACAGCAGGGGCTCCTCGGGCATCGCGCCGATGAGTTCGATCCCCAGCCGGGCCAGGCCGCGCTTGGCGAAGTCGCGGACGTAGTCGAACTTATCGGGGAGGATTTTGTTGATGAGCACGCCGAGCACCTCCACTCCCTCCTTGTCGAAAAGAGCCTTGTTGAGCGCAATCTCGTCAATCGCGCGGCCGATCCCGCCTTTGACGACGATGATGACCTTGCTCTCCAGATGCCGCGCCACGCGCGCGTTGGAGAGGTCGAACACCGAACCCACACCCGCGTGGCCGGTGCCTTCGATGATCACGAACTCCTTTTCCCAAGCCGCCCGGTCAAACGAGTTTTTGATCCGCCGGACAAGGAACTCGTTGTTTTCGTTGTCGATGTAACGCCGGGTGAAATCGGGCTCCACCGCAATCGGGCTCATCGCCTCCAACGGGGTGTGCACGGTGAAAGTGCGGTCCATCAACACCGAGTCCTCGTCGATGAATTTGCCCTCCACATCCACAAACCGTTGGCCGACGGGTTTGATGAAGCCGATCCGGCCCAGCCGCTTGCGCAGGGCCGCGAACAAACCCAGCGAGGTGGTGGTTTTGCCGTCGTTCTGCTGCGTGGCGGCAATGAAAATCCGGGGCGTGGTGGTGTTCAAAGCGGGAAGAAATTCAGGAGGATGGGGAGTTACGGGCCGAAAAAGACTCGCAGGGACTAGGACGCGTCCAGGTCGGGATAAAGCTTCCGATACTCGATCGCCAGCAGGCCGAGGATCGCCGCCACCCCCAGGATGTCGTCCTCGGAGGAGCCGCGCGACATGTCGGCGCAGGGCTTGGAGAGCCCCAGCAGCAACTGCCCGTAGGCGTCGGCGCCGGCAAGATGCTGCACCAATTTCAAGCCGATGTTGCCGCTGTTGAGGTCCGGGAAAATCATCACGTTCGCGCGGCCCGCCACCAGGCTCTGCGGGGCCTTGACCGCCGCCAAATCCGGCAACAGCGCCGTGTCCGCCTGCAGCTCCCCGTCGATCTCCATTTCCACCCCCAGTTCCGCCGCCTTTTTCCGCGCCAACGCCGTGGCCGCGGCCACCTTGGAGGGCGACGGCAGTTTGGCGCTGCCCTTGGTGGAAAAACTCAGC
>CAMARB010000009.1 GCA_945860355.1 Chthoniobacter flavus
TGAAGACCCGCAAGCCAGCGCTCGCGCAGTCTCCATGCTTTCCATTTCGGCTTGCTCATGGTTTGCCGGTAGAGGGTCCGCTGCAGCTTCCGAACTCCCGTTGCCGTTTCAGGCACCGTAGGCGTTGTTCTCCCTTTCGGGCCATCGCCCCGTTCTCTTTCCGCTATGGACTCTTGCGCACAACTGTCCCTCCTTCGCTCCACTCCGTTTTCCGGAACTTCAAGGCTACTATGAGGGACTCTGACTCCTGCTCGCGCCGAACCGGCCTCCCTCTTCGCAGAGGTTGTGCCGCTCAATTGGATGAGGTTCACTTTCGTTAGGGCCTGCTCGTTCAGACCATGCCCCGATTGCGGCTTCGGCCCCGCGCCTTCATTCCGGACATCGCTTTCGGTCGTGAACCGTCTCATTCGACCGGCGGGACTTTCACCCGCGCGGACGCCAGATTCCCCAGCGCACACCCGGACTCCGAAATGGCAGAGAAAGATCTTCTTCGCGCGGAGGCGCGGGGATCGCGGAGGGATTTTTGGAAATTGCCGAAACCCAAGGCTTTGCACTTTCGCCCCTTCGGTCATCCCGCTGGAACTTACGTTTTCAGGTTTAGAGCAGTGTGCTGGAGTCTTTGCGCTCGAGTTTGAGCAGCTGTTTTTTGACCGTCTCCACCTCCTTGGTGAGTGCGAAGAGCGCCTTGTAGATTTCATCCTGCGTTTCTTTGTCGGCGAGTCCAGGCACAGCGGGATGCATCGCGGTGACGCCGGAGGCGAGTTTGAGGCATTGTTCCCGGAGGGCTTGAATGGCGGCGGATCGGTCCATGGCGGCGTCGGCTGGTGTTGACTCGGAGAAAGAGGGAGCGGCCGTTCCTGTACTTCATCGCCGGCCCGGGCGCACCTTATTCCTTCGCTTTCCCCCGCGCATGGCTGATTCCCGTTGCCGCGGTCCATGGAGGGCGGGTGGGTCGCAAAGCAGTCAGGGAGAACCGCTGGGAGCACAAAGAATCCTGGGGCGGTCGTGCGCCTCGCGATCTTGTCTGTCGTCTCTGCGCGGGGCGACGGAGCGGGCAAACCCGAAAATGGAAGTTCCAGCGGAATGACTCAGAGGGACAAATCACAACACTCTGGCGTTCCGCACTTTCCAAAAAGCTCCCCGCGTTCTCCGCGTCTCCGCGTGAAAATAATCGTTCTGAAACTTCGGAGTTCGGGGCAAACCGGCTTGGTTGTCGCCAAAGCAAGAGGCCCTCCGGGATGCGGAGGGCCTTTGGCTCCCGGATGTGAACCCGGGGGAAGAGTGACCGAGAAGAAACGGGCGCTCCGTGATTTCCCACAGGGTCGCAGCGCTCTCCGCGGTGCCCCGTGAAAAGTGTCTGTCTCCGGACGCCCGGAGGTCGCCTTAAATGTGGATGGCCGCGCCGTAGGCCTGCGACACCGCCTCGTGGACGGCTTCGCTCAGGGTCGGGTGCGCGTGGATGGTCGCCTCGAGTTCCTCGTGCGTGGCCTCCATCGTGATAGCCAAGCCGAGCTCGGCGATCATCTCGGTCGCCTCCGGCCCGATGATGTGGGCGCCCAGGACTTCGCCGTGTTTTTCGCCGAGGATGAGCTTCACAAAACCGTCGATCTCGCCGATCGCCCGCGCCTTGCCGCTGGCCATGAACGGGAATTTCCCGACCTTGAACGGGATCCCCTTTTCTTTGGCGGCGCGTTCCGTGAGGCCGACGCTGGCCACCTGGGGATGGCAGTAGGTGCAGCCCGGGAACACCGTGACTTTCTTGGGCTGATGCTTGGTGAACATGCCCTCGACGGCTTGGACCGCCTCGTAGCTGGCGACGTGCGCGAGCCAGGGGGGCCCGATGATGTCGCCCGCCGCGTAGACGCCCGGGACGTTGGTTTCGTAGCGGTCGTTGGTCTTGAGATAACCGCGGTCGGTGAGTTCCAGCTTGAGGTTGCCGCCGGGCAGAAGCGCTTGCACGCCGATGGCCACGAGGCACACGTCGGCTTCGAGCACCTGCTCGGCGCCTTTGGCGTCCTGCACCGTGATTTTCACGCCGGTCGGAGTCACCTCGGTCTTGGTGGTCTTTGTGCTGGTGAGCAGCTTGATGCCCTGCTTGGTGAACGCCTTCTCCAGGGTCTGGGAGACTTCCGTGTCCTCGACGGGCAGGATGTTGGGCATCATCTCGACGACCGTCACCTTCGTGCCGAAGGCGTTGTAGAAATAGGCGAACTCGATGCCGATGGCGCCGGCGCCGATGACAATCATGCTCTTGGGCTGTTTCTCGAGCACCATCGCCTCGCGGCTGCCGATCACCGAGGTGCCGTTGAAAGGCAGGCCCGGCAACGGACGCGTCACCACGCCCGTGCTGATCAGGATCTTGGGCGCGCTGTGGGTTTCCTCTTTGCCGTCGGCCAGCTTCACCTTCACCGTGCCGACCTTGTCCACCGTGGCTTCGCCCCGGATGTAGTCGACCTTGTTTTTCTTGAAGAGAAATTCGATGCCCGCCGCGTTCTTGTCGGAGACGTCCCGGGAACGCTTGATGATTTTGCTCCAGTCGTAGCTCAGGCCCTCGATCTTGAACCCGAACTCCTCCGCGCGATGCGCCATGAGGTGGTAAAGCTCCGCGTTGCGCAGCAGCGACTTGGTCGGAATACAACCCCAGTTCAGACAGGTGCCGCCCGCGCGCTCCTTCTCGATACAGGCCACTTTTTTGCCGAGTTGCGCCGCTTTGATCGCGCCGACATACCCGGCGGGGCCGCCGCCAACAACGATGAGGTCGTAGTTCATAAATGAAGAAAGTGCTGGTTCGCTCCGGACACCATCGCCGGGCGGCGGTGAACATGCGGGCGCGCGGCGTTGAGCGTCAAAGATTTTGTCCCGCGATTTTCAGGGACGCCGCCGCCCCGAATGAACACTCCGCCCGGGGCCGGGCCCACCTTGCAAGGCCGGGGCGCCAGGGCGGCGTCGGCCCGCGCTTAGAGCAGCATCAACGTCGGGCACTCAATGAGCCGGCGCAGTTCGGAGAGATACTGCGCGCCGACCGCGCCGTCGACCACCCGGTGGTCGGCGCTCAGCCCGATCGCCAGTCGTTGGCCGGCCACGATCTGGTCGTTGGCGCCCACCACGGGCTTTTTCACGATCGCGCCCACGCTCAGGATCATCGCCTGCGGCGGGTTGATGATCGCCGAGAAACTGTCGATGCCGTAGCTGCCGAGGTTGGACACCGTAATTGTGCCGCCCTGGTATTCCTCGGGCTTGAGCTTTTTGGATCGCGCGCGCGTGGCGAGATCTTTGACGGCTTCGCTGACCTGCTGGATGGACTTCTTTTGGGCGTCGCGGATCACCGGCGTCACAAGCCCTTCCTCGACCGCCACGGCGACGCTCAGATGGACCCCGCCGTATTGGATGATCGCGTCGCCGGCGAAGCTGGCGTTGACGGCCGGCACCTTCACGGCGGCGCTGATCACGGCCTTGAGGACGAAATCGTTGACGGTGAGTTTGCTGCGTCCGGCGGCGTCAGCAGCGGCGTTGATTTCAGCCCGCAGCTTCATGAGCGGCGCGGCGTCCACCTCGATGTTGAGATAGAAATGCGGGATCGTGGTTTTGCTCAGAAGCAGGCGGTCGGCGATCACGCGGCGCATGCCGCTGAGGGCGATGCGCTGGTCCCCCTCCCCGGCGGGAGTGGACGGCACGGCGGCCGGTGCAGGCGCTGCGGAGCGGGCGGCGGCACCGGGCTGGGCTTTGCCGATGTCGGCGGCAACGATGCGGCCTCCGGGTCCCGAACCCGCGAGGGTCTCCAGATCAATCCCCTTTTCCTGGGCCAGTTTCCGGGCCAGGGGCGAGACGCGCACGCGCTCGCCGGAGGCGCGCTTGGCGGCAGCGGGCGCCGGGGCCGGCGCGGAAGCCGCGGCGGGTGCAGCCGGGGCCTTCTCCGCAGGCGCTTTGGCGGCGACCGGCGCGGCGGGTGCGGGTTCGGACCCCGCGGCCGGCGGTTTTTCCCCATTGGCGAGCAGCAAACCGATGCGGCTGCCGATGGTGACTTTCGTTCCGGCCGGGATGAGATGCTGGTGCAGGATGCCGTCGTCGAAAGCTTCCATTTCCATCGTGGCCTTGTCGGTTTCCACCTCGGCCAGGACGTCGCCGACTTCCACGCTGTCCCCCTCATTCTTCCGCCACTTGACGAGGGTTCCCTCGGTCATGGTGTCGCTGAGCTTGGGCATTTCAATGTAAGTGGCCATGGAATGAAATTGGTTCGAATGGGTGTGCGGGCGCGGCTGATTTAACGAATGCCGCGCAGGAGGGAAACAAAAACTCGGAGGCCGTCTCTTGCGGGGCGACCTCCGAGTAAAAAACTGCCGGGCGCGTTCAGCAAATGCTCAGCACCTTGGAGACGATGTCCGTGGGGCGGGGTAACTGAAGCGGCTCGAGCGCCGGGCTGTAGATTGCGGGCGCGTCGATTGCGCTAATGCGCAGGACGGGCGCGTCGAGGTCGTCAAACGCCTTCTCCATGAGCATGGAGGAAATCTGGGCGTCCACGCCGCAGAACGGCTTGTTTTCCTCGATGAGCACGGCGCGGTGCGTTTTGCGCACGGACTTGAGAATGGCTTCCTCGTCCAGGGGCCGGATGCTGCGCAGGTCGATCACCTCGGCCTGGATGTCGTGTTCGGCGGCGAGCAGCTCGGCCGCCTTGAGCGCGGTGAGCACCGCGCGGCCGTGGGCGATGAGGCTCACGTCGGAGCCCTCGCGTTTCACGTCCGCCACGCCCAGCGGGATGAGGTATTCCTCGGAGGGGACCTCCCATTTCTCGCCGTAGAGCAGGGTGTTTTCCATGAACATCACCGGATCGTTGTCGCGGATGGCGGACTTCATGAGCCCCTTGGCGTCGTAGGCCGTTGCGGGGCACACGACTTTCAAGCCGGGGATGTTCGCGAGCATGTTCTCCGGCGTGTGGCTGTGGGTGGCGCCGACGTTGGTGCCGCCGTTGGCGGGGCCGCGGATCACGATGGGACAGTTGATGAGACCGCCGCTCATGTAACGCACGAACCCGGCGTTGTTCACGATCTGATCCCAGGCGACCGTGGCGAAGCTCCAGAACATGAGCTCCATCACCGGACGCAGCCCCAGCATCGAGGCGCCCACGCCCATGCCGATGAAAGCCGCCTCGCTGATGGGCGTATCCACCACGCGTTTGTCCCCGAAACGTTTCCAGAGACCCTCGGTGACTTTGTAGGCGCCGTCGTATTCGGCCACTTCTTCGCCGAGCAGCACCACGTTTTCGTCGCGTTCGATTTCTTCGGCGAGCGCGTGACGCAGCGCTTCGCGGTAGGTGATTTCTGGCATTGCTAAAATGGAGTGAGAGGGAATTACGGGGCCCCGCGCCGAAACGAGCGGGGCGGGGGAGACTAGTCGTTGAAGAAGTGTTTGCCCGTGCGACCGGCGATCGTTTGGCGGTCCACCTCGAAATAGATGTCCTCGGAGATGCTGGCCGCCGTCGGGAACGGACTGTCCTCGGCGAACTTCACGCTCTCCGCCGCCTCCTGGCGCGCCGCGGAATCGATCTCGTCGTATTTTTCCGCCGTCAGAACGCCCTCGCCGATGAGCCGCGTTTTCCACAGCCGGATCGGGTCGTGGTCCTGCTTGTAGCGCTCAATCTCGTCCTCGCTCCGGTAAACCTTGTGTTTGGCGTCGGCCACGGAATGTCCGTAGTAGCGATACGTGGAGATCTCGAGCACCGTGGGCCGGGACTGTTTGTGGGCGCGATCCATGGCCTCCTGGACCTTGGCCCGCACTTCGTAGAGGTCCTCGCCGTTGCACACGTCCCAGTCCATGGCGAATCCCTGGGCGCGCTCCGCGAGGCTGGTGCGGAAGGCGCTGGACCGCACGAGGCTTGTGCCCATGGAGTATTGGTTGTTCTCGATGATGTACACCACCGGCAGATCCCAGAGCGAAGCGATGTTGAGGCATTCGTACCAGGACCCCTGGTTGACCGCGCCGTCGCCCAGAAAACAGAGCGCCGCGCCTTTGAGCCCCTTGTACTTGATCGCGAAGGCCAAGCCCAAGCCGAGCGGGGTTTGGCCCGCCACAATGCCGTGGCCGCCCCAGAAATTCTTGTCCGGCGCGAAATAATGCATCGAACCGCCTTTGCCCTTGGAACAGCCGGTGGCTTTTCCGAAGAGCTCGGCCATACACTCGTTCATGTTCATGCCCACCGCCAACGCGTGGCCGTGGTCCCGGTAGGCGGTGATGACATGGTCGTTGGCCCCCATGAGCGACACCGCGCCCACCGCCACGCTTTCCTGGCCAATATAAAGGTGGAGGAATCCCCCCATCTTTCCGACCTGATACTGTTTGAGAGCGGCTTGCTCAAAGCGCCGGATGCGGAGCATCTCGCGCAGAAAGCGGAGCTTATCGTCAGAAGTCAGCGCCTGATTGACGGGCGCTGGAGAGTAATCTTGGGCTTTGACGGCTGTTTCCATAGGGAGAGGCGTTAAACGGCCTACACCTAGTGGGATGTCAGGTTTTGTGCAACCACCAAGCTGGGGGGAGTTGGATTCTGCGCTCCGGGAGTTTTTTAAGTCCGATTTTCGGCGGAATCGGAGGGAGCGCTGTCCTGAATTGGACAAAAAGCCCGGCGTCGACTTGAAACGTCGGACGGCACGGTGCAACCCTTTGCCGCCGTTGTGTTTAGAACAATCTCCACTCCCGGACTTCCCACCCGGGCCTGTTCTCATCCATCTTTCGCTCCTCCGCTCGCCCGGGAAGACCCGGCAACCGTTGCGGTCCAAAGAACCCGTTCCCATGAATTTCGAGCCCTTGTTATCGGCCGCCTGGCAGGTCCGGGAAAACGCCCACGCGCCCTACTCGCGTTTTTCCGTGGGCGCGGCCTTGTTGGCGGAGGACGGCCGGATTTTCACCGGTTGCAACGTCGAGAACCTCTCCTTCGGGCTCACCGTCTGCGCCGAGCGCGCGGCGGTGTTCGCGGCCGTGGCGGCCGGGGCGAAACGGTTTCGGGCCCTGGCCGTGGTGTCGGACTCGCGGGAACCCGTCAGTCCCTGCGGGGCTTGCCGGCAGGTGCTCGCCGAGTTCTGCGAGGAACTACCCATCCGCACAACCAATCTCCAGGGCGAGGAATTTGAGGCCTGCCTCAGTGTTCTTCTTCCGAGAGCCCGGGCGGGTATCCTAGGCGCATAGAAATGTTCCACGTAGAACAATGCCATGTTTGTTTATCCTAAAAAATACGACGTGATTGTGGTGGGCGCGGGCCACGCGGGCATCGAAGCCGCCATGGCGGCCGCCCGGCTCGGCTGTCAGACCCTGATCCTGACCCAGAACCTGGATTCCATCGGCCAGATGTCCTGTAATCCGGCCATCGGTGGCCAGGCCAAGGGCCAGATTGTCCGGGAAATCGACGCCCTGGGGGGGGTGATGGGGCTCAACACGGACGCCACCAGCCTCCAGTTCCGGATGCTCAACGCCCGAAAAGGGCCCAGTGTTAGGTCCCCAAGGGCGCAATGCGACAAAAAGGCCTACCAATTCAGGGCCAAGGCGGAACTGGAGCGCCAGGACGGTCTGGAGCTGCATCAGGGCAACGTGGTTCGGGTTCTCGTGGACGGGAACGGCGTATCCGGGGTGGAAACCAATCTGGGGCTGCGGTTCCTGGGCGCGGCCGTGGTGATCACCGCGGGCACATTCCTGCGGGGCCTGCTCCATGTGGGCCTTCAGAACCAGGCCGGGGGCCGGATGGGGGACAGCATGTCCACCCTGAGCGACAGCCTCCGGGAGCTGGGTTTTGAGGTGGGCCGGTTCAAGACCGGCACCCCTTGCCGGATCCACGGGCGATCGATTGATCTGTCGCGTTGCGAACCGCAGCCCGGGGACGAACCCGCCCAGCCATTCACCTACATGCCCGAACGGTTGCGCAGGGAGAAAGACGACATCTTTTCCCTGAATCACTGGGCCGACGGCGTGTTCCACGTGGAACAAATGCCCTGCTGGATCACACACACAACCCCCAGGACGCATGACTTGATCCGGGCGAACCTCGACAAGTCCCCGCTTTACGCGGGCCGAATCGAGGGGGTGGGCCCGCGATACTGCCCGTCCATCGAAGACAAGGTGGTGAAGTTCGCCGACAAGGAGAGCCACCAGCTCTTTCTGGAGCCCGAGGGCCGGCACACGGAGGAGTTTTACGTGAACGGGATTTCCACCAGCCTGCCCATGGAGGTGCAGTACGCCTTTATCAGGAGCATCCCGGCCCTTGAGAACGCCCAGATCCTCCGGCCGGGTTACGCGGTGGAATACGATTATTTCCCGCCCACCCAACTCGCGCATACCCTGGAAACGCAGCGTGTGCCCGGACTTTATTTCGCCGGACAGATCAACGGCACGTCCGGATACGAGGAGGCGGCCGCGCAGGGGCTCATGGCGGGCGCCAACGCCGCGCTCAAGGCGCAGGGTAAACCCGCCTTTGTGCTCACCCGGGCCGAGGCCTATATCGGGGTGCTCATCGATGATCTGGTCACCAAAGGCACCACCGAGCCCTATCGGATGTTCACCAGCCGCGCCGAACACCGGCTGGTGCTCCGCCAGGACAACGCGGATCTCCGGCTCACCCCCCTGGCCCACAACCACGGGCTCGTGGACAACGATCGGATGACCAAAACCCTGCGGAAACAGGAACAAATCGCCGCCCTGCACACGTTTGCGGCTCAAACCCCCTATGAGGGGGGCCGACTCCTGCAATGGCTCAAACGGCCTGAGTCCACCGCCGACCAGCTCCCCGCCGAAATCCGCAACACCTTTTCCCCTGAACTCTGGGAAGCCCTGGAGATTGAGCTCAAATACGCCGGCTACATCGTCCGCCAAAACGCCGCGATCGAGAAGCTCCAGAGCGCGGAGGAGAAAAGGATCCCGGCCCAGTTCGATTACATGCAGGTGGCCGGGCTCCGACTCGAGGCCCGTCAGAAGCTCAGCCAGGTGCGACCCGAAACCTTCGGGCAAGCCTCCCGGATCAGCGGGATCACCCCGGCGGATCTCGCCCTGCTCTCCATTGTTCTGAAAAAACCCGCCTCCCCGGAGTCCGCGGCGGGTTAAGAACCGCAGTTCAGGGACCGCCTTCGCGGAGGGCAGGGGCCCGCGATTCTCCCGTCCGGTCCCTGCGTCCCTTCAACCCGAAACGGAAGTTCCAGCGGAATAACTGAAGGGGCGAAAGTGCAAAGCCTTTGGGTTCGGCAATTTCCAAAGCTCCCTCCGCGTTCCCCGCGGCTCCGCGTGAAAATAATCTCTCCCGGAACGCGGCCCAAAAACAGCCCACCCCGAAGAGGTGTGGCAAAGGATTGGTTAACCGGGTGGTCTCTGGCACGCCCTGCCGGGGTGCTGTCCCGCGGAGGGCGGCCATCCGGCGGTGTCGCTTCGCTCAACCGTCGGCTACTTTCTGGGATGCCTCCGGCATCGGATCGATACCCCGCATGCGGGTCCCTCGTGCTTTTTCAGATGCGTGAGCCCTGCCGCTTCCTGGGATAAGCCGGGCCCTTGGCCCACAGACGGACCGAAATGAGGCGTTCATTCAGTGCCATTCGGGGCTGTCCCTGAATTTCCGGGATTCCGCCCTAAAAACCGCCTGGATTCCGTCCCCACCAGGGGAAAGGCCACCAACCGGGATCAGGCAACCGAATGCCGGGCGGCATCAGCCTGCATTTCCTCCCAAGCCCGCTCGATCCCATCGAGCAAAACCTGCCAATCGCCGGCGGCGGTGTCCCAACCCGCGCTAAACCTCAGGACCCGGGAAGCGGCCTCGGGCGCATAACCCATGGCTTGGAGCACATGGGACGTCTTTTCCTTCCCGCTGGCACACGCCGAACCCGTCGACACGGCAAACCCCAGTTTATCGAGTTTCACCACCCAGCGCTGCCGACAATCCGCCTGGGGCAGCACGGCCGCCACCGTGTTCCAGAGCCGGGGCACGGCGGCCCCGAGAATCTCCACGCCCGGGAGCCGGGCGCTCAACCCCGCCTCAAACGCCATCCTCTGGCTCAACCGCTCCTCACAGAACGCCGACTGCGCGAGACGTTCCTCCAAAGCGGCCACCATCGCCAGCACCCCGGGCACGTTCTCGGTTCCCGCCCGTTGCCCCTCCTCATGAGGCCCGCCCAGAAGCAGCGGATGCAAAGGGCGGTCGGCCCTCAAAAAACCCACCCCCTGAGGGCCGCCGAACTTGTGCGCGCAAGCGGTGAGGTAATCGCAGGCGCCCAACCCAGTTACAGGGAGTTTCCCGATCCATTGCGCCGCGTCGCAGAAGAACGGAACTCCATGAGCCTGACAGAGTTCCGCGACTTGCGCCCACGGCTGGCAAACCCCCGTCTCGTTGTTCGCAGCCATCACCGCCACCACCGCCGGGCGGGCCTTGCGCAGACCGTCCCGCACCCAATCCAGATCCAACAGCCCCTGTGGATTCACCGGGATTTCCCGGAGCCGGTCCCGAAACCCGGCCCGGGCGGGTTCCAAGACACAGGGATGTTCAATCGCAGAAACCCAGGCCTCGGCGGAACTCTCCCGGGCCAAATGCGAAAGAATCGTGTTGCTGGATTCCGTGGCGCCCGAGGTGAAGACGATCTTCCCGGGTTCGCACCCCAACCAACCGGCGAGTTTTTCCCGGGCGCCGTCGAGAGCGGCGGACGCCCGCGCCCCGAGACGATGCGGACTGCTGGGATTGCCCGGATACCGCGCAACCGCATCCAACCAAGCGTCCCTCGCGGAAACGGAGAGGGGAGAGGTGGCGTTGTGATCGAAATACAGCACGACGGGCCATCCCAGTAGATGAAGGCCCGCCGTCGCGCAATCCCGCCCTTGGAGGAACACGGTTCCCGGCAGGTCCAACCCATCTAAAATTGAGCCGCCAGGCTGCATGTTGTTCAACGGAGGCTTTTTCAGGCAGGCAGAGGCGCGGAGGGACGCACAAGTTCTCTGAGCGCGCAGCAGCTCGGAGGGTATTGTTCCCGCAGGGAACAAAGAGAGTAGCCGGGGGTCGAGCGCAGCGACACCCCCGGAACGCGGTTTCCCAGGAAACATTCCACCCCGCCGAGGGGTGGCAGAAGACGCAACCAGAGACCTTGCGTTCTGGCACCCCCTGCCAGGGTGCTGCGCATAGGGGCTTCGGGGTCCGGTGGTGTCGCTGGCGCTCGACCACGGCTACCAGCTCAGATGCCTCCGGCATCAGATCGCGCCGCGCAACGCAAGCGCCGCGCAATTCCAGCGACAGGCCCCGGCGCGCTGACCCGGGCTGAAAACGATTGTGCCTTCGGCTCATCAACACCATTCCAAGATTGGCCTGAACTGAGCCCGCTGCACCCCGCGCCCTCGCGTCTCTTCAAATGCGTGAGCCCTGCGGTTCCCGGCACCCCTGGCGCCGCACCTCCAGAGCTGAGGGACTTTGCGCGGACGGGTCGCCCGTTAGCCGAGGAAGCCCAGATCCCCGCGAGACCCGGGCCGGAGCCGGAGAAAGAGAGCACCAAAGAAAGGGAGACGAACGGGGATGAACTGTGGCTAGTCTGAGAACCCGCGTATGGACCCGACCCCCGAGACCCGGACAGAGTTTTATAAACGTTCTACTTTCGTTACACACCTTCCGGTGGGTTTCCTCTACAGCCCCTCTCATTTCTGGCTCTCCGAGGTCGAACCCGGCCTCTGGCGGATCGGCTTCACCAAGTTCGCCACCCGGATGCTCGGGGAGCTCGTGGACCATCAGTGGGAGAAAAAACCGGGCGCGCCCGTGCACTCCGGCGAAATCATCGGTTCCATCGAAGGCTTTAAAGCGATCTCGGACCTCTACTGCGTGGCTGACGGCGCGTTTGGCCGGGGAAACCCGGACCTTGCCGGGCAGCTTGACCTCGTCGGCCAGGAACCCTACGGAGCGGGCTGGCTCTATGAAATCCGCGGCGCGCCGGACGCGAAATGCGTGGATCTGGCCGGATACCGCAACCTGCTCGACGCCACGATCGACCGGATCCTGCAAAAACAAGCGCAAGACGAACCATGACCCTGAACCCATCCGCCCCCCAGCAAAACGTCCCGTCTCCGGCGCAGGCCCCCCAGAACCCCCAGAACCCCCAGAACCCCC
Source organism: Chthoniobacter flavus (assembly GCA_945860355.1). Classification (GTDB taxonomy): domain Bacteria; phylum Verrucomicrobiota; class Verrucomicrobiia; order Chthoniobacterales; family Chthoniobacteraceae; genus CAIURC01. Next base: position 12,098 of record CAMARB010000009.1, read on the forward strand.
GGGAGCACCCGATCGAGCCGGCCCGCCGCAACCGGGCCCGTTACCTCATGGTGGGCGGATTCCTCGGCGCGGGAAAAACGACGGCCGTGGCGGCGCTCGCGCAGCATTTCAGCGGGTTAGGTCTGCGAGTCGGACTCATCACCAACGACCAGGGCAGCGAACTGGTGGACACCGCGATGCTTCGGGCCAAGGGCTTTCAAACGGAGGAAATCCCGGGAGGCTGTTTTTGTTGCCGGTTCAACTCGCTGGTGGACGCCGCCACGAAACTCACCGAGGCGACGTTGCCGGATCTCTTCATCGCCGAGCCGGTGGGCAGTTGCACGGACCTTGTCGCCACCGTGACCTACCCGCTGCGGCGGATGTACGGCGACCGGTTCGCGATTGCGCCGTTGAGCGTGCTGGTCGACCCGGTGCGCGCGGAACGCATCTTCGGACTGAGCGAAGGCGGGAGGTTTTCCGAGAAAGTCCTCTACATCTACCGCAAGCAGCTGGAGGAGGCGGACCTCATCATCCTCACCAAATCCGACCTGCTCGATGCGCCGCGGCTGGAGGCTCTCCGCGCGGCGATTGGCGCGGCGTATCCGCAGGCGCGCATCCACGCGCTGTCCGTGAGGGAGGGCAGGGAACTGGCGCCTTGGATTGCGGACCTGGATTCGGGCGAACAAACCCCGCGCGCCGCGATGGCGATGGACTACGCTATCTACGCCGAAGGCGAGGCGCTCCTAGGCTGGCTCAACGCGACCCTTCAACTGGAGGCTGCGGAGGGGTTCGACTCCGGAGCGCTGCTCCGCGACTTGGCTGGCGCGATCCGGGACGCACTGGGCGAGGCGCAGATCGCGCACTTAAAAATGACCCTGAGCCCGGAGGGCGGCCTGGGCGACATTGCCGTGGTCAACCTCGTGCGGAACGACTTTGTGCCGGAGCTCTCGCTGACCCTGGACCAACCCGTAGTGCGCGGCCAACTCATCCTCAATTTGCGCGCCGAAACCGACCCGGAAACCCTGCGCAACGCCGTGACCGAGGCCGTGGCGGCGCTGGCTCAAAAACCCGGCGGCCCGACCGCGGTGCTCGAGCACCTGGAACACTTTCGTCCGGGCAAACCGCAACCCACCCACCGCGACCTGGGGCCCGCCCAGGGTTAACCTCACCTTCCCGCGTTTCCATGACCCCTGAGACTCCCTCCCCAAACCCCGCCGCAGCCGAGTTACCGGCCCCGGCCGGACCCCGGCTGCTCTACTGCCACTGCCAATACGCCCAGGTCGTTCCACGCGAGGTGAAGGAGGGCGTGCTTCGCGGGTTGTGCCAGACAGGCGCCGCGTTTGAGGCCGTGGCGGATCTTTGCGAAATGGCGGCCCGCAGGGACCCGGCGCTGCGACGGCTTTCCCAGTCGGGCCCGCTGAAAATCGCGGCGTGTTATCCGCGCGCGATCAAAGGTCTGTTCCACCAAGGCGGCGCGGACCTTGCGCCGGAAACGACCGAGGTCCTCAACATGCGCACCCTGGCCGCAGGCGAAGTGCTCGACGGGATTTTGAGCGCGCCGCTGCAACCCAATCTTCCTTCAAAAACCCCCGCCTAACCGCCTATGTCCCTCCGCGACCAACCCGCCCTGCGCGTCATTCTCTACGAAGGTCCCGGCGCCCGGCGCCTTGAGGCCGAGACGCGTTTCGAAGCGCTCGCCGCCCTGCTGGAACGCGGCTACGCCGTCACCCGCACAGCGGGCGCCGGCGCCGTGGCGCCCGCCGACGCCAGCCCCGCGTTGCTCCTCGCGGATTTCGACGAGAACGACCCAGTTGAATTCGCCCAGGCGGACCTGCCCGTGCGCACCCGACCGATTCGCGGCCTGAGCTCGGCCCAGATCGCCGACACGGTGGAGACCGTCGGACACGAGCTGGGCGCCGCGCGGCACGGCCAATGGAAGCCGTGGTTCCCGGTGATTGATTACGACCGGTGCACCAACTGCATGCAGTGCCTGAGCTTCTGCCTGTTTGGCGTTTACGGAGTGGACGAGGAACGCAAGCTCCAGGTGCAGAACCAGGACCAATGCAAAACCAACTGTCCCGCGTGTTCGCGAGTCTGCCCGGAAGCGGCGATCATGTTTCCCAAATACAAGGCGGGCCCCATCAACGGCGACGTGGTCAGCGCCGCGGATCTTCAGAAGGAGAAGATGAAGGTGGACATCTCCGCGCTGCTCGGCGGCGACGTGTATGACATGCTCCGGTTGCGGAGCGAAAAAGCGAAGTCCCGTTTCAGCAAAGAACGCGACTCCGACAAGGCGCTCCAGGAACGCCAGAAATGCCTCGTGAAACTCGCCCAGGCCGGGGATATCCCGCCCGAGGTCCTGCTCTCCCTGCCGTCTCCCGAGGAAATCGCGCGCCGCGCCGAGGAAGCCGCGGCCAAGGCGCAGGCGGCGCTTGCCGGGCGCGAAGGGCCGGCCCAGGCCTGAGCCGCCCCGCAAACCCTGCGATGCCGATCCTGCTGCTTCTCTTTTTCTGGGGATGCCTGGCCGCGCTCTCCGCCGAGCCCGCGCCGCGGCGCCCGGCCGCGGACCGGCTCGTGGTGTTGATGACCCTGGACGGGTTCCCGAGTTGGATCTGGAAAGATCCCGCGCTGGTGATGCCGAACCTGCGCCGGATCGCGGCCCAGGGCGCCGTGGCGGAGCGCATGACCGTGTCCAATCCCACCGCCACCTGGATCAACCACACCACGCTGGTGACCGGCGTGGAGCCGTCCCGGCACGGCGTGCTTTTCAACGGTCGGCTCACCCGGCAGGAACCGGGGCAGCCTCCGTTTGTCGATCCCTTCGCCACAAAAGCCGACCTGGTCCAAACCCCGACTCTCGCCGATGTGGCGTTTCGCGCCGGACTCAAGACCGCCCAAGTCGCGTGGGTGGCCGTGGCGCAATCCGGCTCCTTCCACGTGGAGCTGCCGGAGATCCCGCGATCCAACCATCCCTTCGCCAAGGAGTTGGTGGCCGAGGGCGTGCTCACCGCCGAGCAGCTCGCCGGGATCAACACCGGCCCGCACGGGGCCTGGCGCGACACGGTCCGGACCCGGGCCGCCGCGCACATCCTGCGCACGCGCTCGCCCAACCTGCTCCTGCTCCACTTGGTCAACACCGACAGCGCCAACCACACGTCCGGTCCGGGCAGCAACGCGAGTTTCACCGCCTACGCATACGCCGACCGTTTGATCGGCGACTTTTTCGACGCTCTGACCGGGGCGGGACTCCGAGACCGCGCCACGGTGTTTCTCACCACCGACCACGGGTTCAAAAAAGTGCGTCAACTCATCCACCCCAACGTGGCGCTGCGGGAGGCGGGCCTGATCGAAACCCAGGACGGTAAGATCACCCGGTGCGCGGCCTCCGTGGTGACGCAGGGGGGCATGGCGATGGTGTTTGTGAACGACCCCGCCCGACGCGCGGAGCTGCTGCCTTCGCTCAAATCCCTCTGCTCAAAACTCGAGGGCGTGGCTGAAGTCATCGACCCGCGCGAAACGCCCGTGCCCGGAATGCCCGCTCCGGACCAAAACCCGGGCATGGGCGACCTGATCCTCTTTGCCCAAGCCGGCTCCGCGTTTCAACCGGAGGCGCATCTCCCGGCGCCGGTGACGGAGGCAAAAACTTACCTGGGCGCGCACGGCTATCCCAACACCGACCCGGAACTCGACGGCCTGCTCGTGGCCTGGGGATACGGCGTCCGTCCCGGGACCACCCTGGAGCGGATCCGCAACGTGGACATTGCGCCCACGCTGGCCCGGCTTCTCGGGCTGGAGCTGCCCCGAACCGACGGGCGCGTCTTGGAGGAGATTCTGGACCTGCCGCCCTAAAATCCCGATTGCCGCCGCGCCGCTGGAAATCTTCAAAGGATTGGCGATCCTCGCGGCTCAATTCTCTAAAGAGAACCCCGCTCTTTTTTACCCATGGCCGTTTCCCGCACCTTCGCAGCCCTGCTGGCCGCGTTTTGTCTTTTTGGCAAAACCCGGCCCTCGGCGCATGCCGACGTGACGTTGCCCGCCATTTTCTCCGACCACATGGTGCTCCAGCGGGACATGCCCAACCGGGTCTGGGGATGGGCGGCGCCGGGCGAAACCGTCACCGTGCGCCTGGCCACCGAATCGCGGACCGCCGAGACGGACGCGACGGGCCGTTGGCGGGTGGAACTGGGCGCGTTGCCGGCGGGCGCGCCGACGTCCCTGACCGTGCAAGGGAAGAACACCCTGGTCATCCAGGACGTTCTGCTGGGGGAGGTTTGGATGTGCGCGGGCCAATCCAACATGGCCATGACGGTGGCCCAGGCGCAAAACGCGCCGCAGGAAAAAGCCGCCGCGGAATATCCCACGATCCGGATGTTCACCGTCACCTCGGGCGCCTCGCCCGAAGCCCAAACGCGCTGCGCCGGCAAATGGGAGGTGTGTTCCCCGGCGAGCGTCGAAGCCTTTTCCGCCACGGCATATTTCTTCGGACGCACGCTCCACCAGACGCTCGGCGCGCCGGTGGGCCTGATCCACGCCTCGACCGTCAGCGGGTCGCCCATCGAGTCGTGGACGAGTCTGCCGAGCATGGCGCAAAAACCGGAGCTCCAGACCCTGCTCACGGCCTGGGAAAAAGAGGTCGCGTTGCATGCCGCGCCCGAGACCGCCGCGAAATTCGAGGCCGAAACCGCCGCCTGGAAATTGACGGTTGAAACCGCGAAGGCGGAGAACAAACCCGCGCCTCGGGCGCCGGTCCGGGCGGGCAAATCCCCGCGGGACCAGAACCGACCCGGCAACCTGTTCAACGGCAAGATTGCGCCGCTCGCCGGCTACGCGTTGCGGGGAGCGGTCTGGTATCAGGGCGAAACCAACACGGCCAACGGCGCCCTTTACGCCACCCAGCTGCCCCTGCTTGTGGGGGACTGGCGCGCGGCTTGGGGCAGGGACACGCTTCCGTTTCTCTGGGCGCAACTCCCCGGCTACGGAAAGCGCAATGCGCAACCCGTGGAAACCAGCGGCTGGGCGTTGGTCCGGGACGCCATGCGCAAAAGCCTCACCGTGCCGCACACGGCGATGAGCGTGAACACGGATCTCGGCGATGAAACCGACCTGCATCCCAAGAACAAGCAGGAGATCGGACGCCGTCTGGCCCTCTGCGCGCTGGCAAAGGTCTACGGCCAGGACCTGCCCTTCAGCGGGCCGCTCTACGAGAAACACGAAATCCTCGGCGGCGAAATCCACGTCCGGTTCCAACACGCCCAGGGCGGGCTCGTCTCGAAGGACGACGCGTTGCGCGGGTTTGCCGTGGCGGGTGCGGACCGCAAATGGGTGACAGCCAACGCCACCGTGCAAGGCGACCGCGTCGTCGTCTCCAGCCCCGAAATCCCCGAGCCAGAGGCGGTGCGGTACGGCTGGACCAACTACCCCGACGGCAACCTCACCAACGCCTCCGGACTGCCCGCCTCGCCGTTCCGGACCGATTCCTGGTAGGCTGCCGCTTGCGGCCCGGCCCCGTCCGCCCCTACATTCCCGCATCCCGCCGCCGTCCGTTTTCGCCGCCATGTTCCCCCAACTCGCCACCCGCATCGTCCGCACCACCGACCCGCGTCTCCTGGGGAAATTCCTGTGGAATTTCGGCGTCAAAGGCCTGCTCTCCGTCGAGCGTTTCAAGGCGCGGATCCGCCGGGGTGAATACTTCCCGCCGTTTCTTTACCTCTCGATCCTCAACAGCTGCAACCTGCGTTGCCAGGGATGCTGGGTGGACGTGGAAGCCGAACGCACCCAGATCGACCTCGACACGCTCAACCGCACCATCCGCGAGGCCAAGGCGCACGGGAACAGCTTCTTCGGGATCCTGGGGGGCGAACCCTTCATGCACCCGGAGTTGCTGGAGCTCTTTGAGGCGCACCCGGACTGTTATTTCCAGGTGTTCACCAACGGGCAGTTCATCACGGAAAAAGTGGCGCGGCGGCTGCGGGCGGCCGGCAACGTGACGCCGTTGATTTCCATTGAGGGCCGGGAACTCACCAGCGACCAGCGGCGCGGAAAAAAGGAGGTGTACGAGCGGACCCTGCGCGGGCTGGACCACTGCCTGGAGCAACGCCTCCTGACGGGCGTGGCCACGAGTGTGTGCCAGACCAACATCGACGAGCTCTGCACGGAATCGTGGCTGCGCGAACTCATCGACCGCGGCGTGCATTACGCCTGGTTCCACACGTACCGGCCCGTGGGCCCGAAGATGAACCCCCAGCTCGCCCTGCGCCCGGACCAGCTCGTGCGGGTGCGCCGGTTCATCGTCGAGATGCGCGCCAAAGTCCCCATCGCACTCATCGACGCCTATTACGACGGCGAGGGCCGCGCCCTCTGCCCCATGTCCACCGGCATCAGCCACCACGTGAATCCCCGGGGCGACATCGAACCCTGCCCGATCATCCAGTTCGCCACCGAAAACATCCGCGACCCGCGCGGCGTTTACGCCACCATGCGGGACAGCGTTTTCCTCAAGGACTTCCGCGAACTCAGCGCCCGCCACACCCGGGGCTGCGTCGTGCTGGAACGGCCGGACCTCGTCAAAGAACTCGTCGTGCGCCACGGCGCCCGCGACACCACCATGCGGGGCACGGCCATGGCGGAGCTCGACGCCATGACCCCGCGCTTTAGCCAGTGGCTGCCCGGCGAGGAGATCCCCGAGCGCCATTGGATGTACCGCTGGGCAAAGAAATACTGGTTCAACGATTTCAACGCCTACGCCCAAGTCAGCCACGACGCCCAAGCCAAAGCCGTCGCCCTCCAGGCGGCACTCCCGGCGACGGGATGCGCCCCCGGCGACAGCGCGGTTTAACCGGCACTCAGAGATGACAGCAGAACCTTTTCACGCGGAGCCGCGGAGAACGCCGGGAGCTTTTTGGGAAACCAAAGGGGGGCAGGCGTCCCGCCTGCCTTCTGCGCCGGCCGCCCGGCTCGGCCGCGCAGCCACGATGCCTGCCGCTCCCATGGCAGCGCGCGCCTTCCTCCTCCTCTGCCTCCTGCTCCTGATTGGCGAGGCGCTCCCGGCCGCGACACCTAATCCGCTCAAAATCCAGCTCGTCGCCGCCGACACCAGCATCCAGCCCGGGAAACCCTTCCACGTCGGACTGCACCTCGACCATCCGCCCGGCTATCATAGTTACTGGAAAACGCCCGGAATCGTCGGGATGCCGACCGCCTTCGCGTGGAACCTGCCCCCCGGATGGAAAGCGGGCGAAATCGAGTGGCCCGAACCGGAGCGCGTATTCATGTTCAAAATCCAAGCCCAGGGGCTCCACGGGGAAAAAATTCTCCCCATCCGAATCACCCCTCCGGCGGATCTTCCCCCGGGCCCCGTGACGCTGGAAGGCAAAGCCCGCTGGATGTTCTGCGCGCGGAATTGCAGCCCCGGGTTTCAGGACCTGAGCATCGACTTGGTCGTCTCGAAGAAAAAGCCCGCGCCCGATTCCCGCTGGAGCCGACTCTTCAAGGAAAGCCTCGACTCCGTGCCGCGGCCCTCGGCGGATTGGAGCACCCGGGTCGCACGCCGGGGCAACCAATTCGTGATCCGCATCCAGCCTGTGACCCCGGCCGCGCGCCGTCAGTTTTTGCGGATCTCCGAGGTGACTTTTTTCACTGAGGACGGCGTGATTGACCCCAACCAGCCCGCCACCGCTGAAAAGACCGACAACGCCTGGGTGCTCACCCAGACGCTCTCCACCGCCGCCCCGGAGCCGCTTCCCCAAAAAATGATGGGCGTGCTTCAGACTGCGGAGGGCTGGCTTCCGAGCGGACAGCCAAGATCCATCCGGTTCACGGCGCCGATAGGCCGGTGAAACCGCCCGTGCGCAATCGGCGGGCCGAGATCTTCGAACTCCGGCAGCCCAAGGGGAGAACGCAATAACCGAACCCGATCCGGCAAACCTTTGCATTCGGCGGCGCAGCCCGGAAGGGCACGGTCAAAAAAACGCTTCATTTCTGTAACCTCGCCCCGGGCGGCGTTGTATAGGAGGGCAGTCATCCGAGCCCCTCCATTGTTTGAAAACACAAGACTCTCCGCCTGACCCAGCCCGAACGGGCGCCCCACCCTTCCTCATCGAGACCGAAGGGCTGACTAAATTTTACGGAAGCCAACGGGTGTTGGACGACGTGACCCTCCAGGTTCCGGCGGGAACCGTCGGGTTGCTGGGGCCCAACGGGGCGGGCAAAAGCACGCTCATCAAGTGCCTGCTCAACCTCGAAAAACCCAGCTCCGGCTCGGCCCGGGTGCTCGGGACCGACATCCGATCCGCCAACCGCGCCTCGCGGGAAAAGGTGGGATACAGCCCCGAAAAAGACTCCCACCTCTCGGACATGCTCGGGTGCGAGTATGTCACCTATTGCGGCCAGCTCTCCGGCATGCCCTTCGCCGCCGCCCGCCAACGCACCCACGAAATCCTCGACCTCGTGGGCATGGGCTCCGAGCGATACCGGAAAGTGGAGACCTACTCCACCGGGATGCGCCAACGCATCAAACTCGCCCAGGCGCTGGTGCACGATCCGGAGCTGATCATTCTCGACGAACCCACCAACGGCCTCGATCCGTCCGGACGCGAGCACATTCTGGAACTCATCGGCTCGCTGAGGCGCGAACTCGGGGTGAGCGTGGTCATCTCCTCGCATCTGCTGCGGGACATCGAACGGGTCTGTGACCGGGTCATCATCGTCAGCCGGGGCCGGGTCGTGGAGCACGCGAGTTTGGCGGCGCTCAAGAGCCGGCATGAGAACTTCGTGGAGCTCACGCCGAGCGCCCAGCGCCAGCGCTTTGCACCCGTGCTTTCCGCCGCGGGCTGGAACGTGACGCCCCTCTCCAACGGCAAGCTGCGCGTCAAATGCCACTCCACCGAGGGCCTGCTCCAACTCCTGGCCCAGCACGACCTGCCGCCCGCCGAAATCGTCGCCAACCCGGACGCCCTTCACGAAATGTTTATCCAAGCCGTCTCAGCCGCTCATGAACAACCCGCTTGATTTGAGCCGATGGCGGGAACGCCCCCTGGGTTTGGTTTACCGGATCCGGATCATGATCGTCGCCGGGCTCCGCCGGGAGAGCCAAACCCGGCTCTTTCGATGGCTGCTCGTCCTGGGCTGGGTGGGCGGCTTTTGCCTGGCGTTGGCGGGTTATCTCTTCAACCGCACCCTCTCCGAGGGCGGATTCGCGGAACAACTCTCCGAACTCTTCGGCATCAAGGGCAAGGCCGTCTTCCGGATCTTTGAGGGCTTCCTCGCGCTGTATCCCGACGTGTGCATCGGCGGCTTCTTCAACCTGCTTTTTTCCAACTACTCCAAGGCCGCGCTGCTCCTGAGTTTGCTGGCGATCACCGCCATGGTGCCGCGCCTCATCGCCCCCGACCGGGCCAGCAACGGACTCACCGTCTATCTCTCGCGCCCGCTGACATCGACCGACTATCTCCTGGGCAAACTGGGCATCCTCACCGCCGTGCTCGGCCTGCTCTGGACAGGCCCGATGATCGCCGGATGGCTGGTGAGCCTCGCGCTGACGCCGTCCCTCGAAGCCGCCGCCTATTCGTTTGCCGCGCTCAAAGCCGCGCTCCTCTTCAACGGCATCGCCCTGGTGAGCCTCTCCGCCATCGCCCTAGGCGTTTCCGCCCTGAGCACCAAAGGGAGAAACACACAGATCGCCTGGCTGGCCCTCTGGCTCCTGCCGGGGATCCTGACCGTGACCGCTCCCCACTCGGTCTGGCTGCAGCGGGCGAGTTTCAAACGCAACCTCGACCAAACGCGGCTCGGGCTCTTCCAAAGCGAATCGGTTTACACAGCCGTCGCGGACAAACTGGCCCTTCTCAACCAGGACGCCAAGAGCGCGCTCCGGACGCTGGGCAAAGACGCCCGGGCTCAGGACTTCCGCGCCGCCCTGCTCAGCCTCACAGCGCTGAGCGCCGCTTCTTTCCTCGTTCTCCTGCGAAAACTCCGGACCGAATGAACCCCATCGTCGAAGGCAAAAATCTCAGCCGTTTTTACGGACTGATTCTCGGGCTCAACAACGTCAACTTCACCATCGGCCCGGGTTTGACCGGCGTCGTTGGGTCCAATGGCGCGGGCAAGACCACACTTTTCCGGCTGATGACCGGCCAGATCCGGCCCTGCTCAGGCAGCGTCCGCATCTTCGGGCTCGATCCCTGGAACAACCCCGCAGTGCAAGCCCGCGTGGCCTACTGCCCGGAGGGCGAGGCGGTGCCCTCCGGCATCGGTGCAAGCGACTGGATCACGGGGCTGGCGCGCCTCTCGGGCTGGACCGCCGGCGCGGCCCGGGACCGCGCACGGGCCGTGCTGGAAGAGGTGGGCCTTGGGGAAACCCACTGGAAGAAGCCCCTCACCGCGTTGTCCAAGGGCATGCGGCAGCGGGTCAAACTAGCCCAATGCCTCGTGCACGAGCCCGGCCTGATCATCCTCGACGAACCCATGAACGGCCTGGACCCGATGGGCCGCGAGGAACTCTCCGAGATCCTCCGCGCGCTGGCCCGCCAGGGCCGCAGCGTCCTCATCTCCAGCCACATTCTCGACGACCTGGAAGCCCTCTGCGGCGAATTTCTCCTCCTCCACAAAGGCCGCATCCTGGAGTCCCGTTCCGCGGACGCCACGAGCATCCGGTGCGATTCCCCCGAGGCGCTTGCCCGGTATTTCTTTCAGGAAGGGCTGCTTCGCGGCTGCGATGTGGAGGGCGACCCCTGCACGCCCGCTGGAGCCAACCCGAAAAGTTTCACCGGCATTTCTACCGGTTTCTCCTCGAGAGCGGCGTGGGCATCTCCGAGGTCCGCAAAACCGGCTCCGTTCTGGATCAAGCCTTGGAGAACAAATGATGAATCCCCCGACCGCAACCGCATTTGCCCCCAGCCCCTGGCGCGCCCTGGGCGGACTCTGGTTCCTCCAATCGCGCATGTTTCTCAACGCCCGCTACTGGCTGCGCACCCTGGGGCTTCTCGCGCTGCTGGGGGTTCTTGCTGCGTACACCACCGACCCCTCGAATTTCTGCGACTGGCTCTCGGGCTTTTACCTCCAATGCCTCGTCCCGGCGGCGGCGTTTATGCTCACCGCAGGCGCCATCCGGGACGATCTACAGCCGGGCGTCGGCGACTACCTCTTCACCCGGCCCATCCGTCGTCCGGTGTATTTGGGCCTGCGTTATTTGACCAAGACTGCGGCCCTGCAAATCGAGTTCCTCCTCGCACTTGGCGCGCTGACGGCGATCGGCGTTTACAAGGACGCTCCCGCGATCCTGCCGCTCCTGCCCTCACTGCTCGTGGCCCAGGCGCTGATGCTGGGCGTCTTCGGCGCGTTCGGCCTTCTGGCTGCGATTCTCACCCGCCGTTACGCCCTGCTCGGACTCGCCTACGGCGCGTTGGTGGAGGCGGGTCTGGGATCCGTCCCCACGACGCTCAACCAACTCTCCATGACACATCAGATCACGCAGATCCTCGCTCCCAGCCTGGCCGATCCCCGCGCAGGAAACGCCCTCGCCTTTTTCGTCTCGCGCCCGGCGTGGGCCGCGTTTGGCGTCGTTGCCGTAGCCACGTTCGGCGCACTCGCCCTGGCTGCGGTCGTTTTCTCGCGACAGGAGCGCTCAGGCGGCGCCCCTGAAAATTAATCCGTCCCTCCGTGTAACCCGGCAACGCCTTGCCGTGTATCCCCCGCTGTCCACCATGAAAAAACTCCTCTGCTCCCTGTCGATTGCGGCGCTCTGCCTTCCCCTGTCCGCGCAAGCGACTCCCAATCCCTCCCACGTCAGCGCAGACGCCGTCTGGGCATTCCACGCCGATTTCAAGGCCATGCGGGAAACCGCGCTCGGCCAGGAGTTCATCAAATTCCTGCGCACCCAACAATTCGCGGCGACGGAGAACTTCCTGGCGCTCAACACGGACAAGTTCCTGGAGGCCATCGGTTCGATCACTGCCTACGACGAAAAAGACGGGGCCGGCGGAGTGCTCATCCACGGCAACGACGACCTGCGCAAGATCGCCGAGGGATTGCTCGTCCAAGAGACCCTGCAAAAGCGCGAGGGATTCGTCTGCACCGAGGTGAAAGACGCGCCCTTCCCCACCTACAGCGTGCGGGCGAAACAGCAGTCCAAAGACGTGCAACTCGATGCCGAACTCCTTTTGGCCTTCCCGCCCGAACCGGTCATTCTCATCGCGGAGTCCCAACCGCAGATCCAGCTCCTCCGGGACGTGCTCTTGGAGCGGAAAAACTCCCTCGCAAAAACCCCGGACGCCGTCCTGGCGGAATCGATGCGCAACGCGGGCAACGCCTACCTCTACGTCGGCACCACGACGCTCCCGAACGAAAAAACCGACGGCAACAGCCCCCAATCCCGGATTCTGCGGCTTTCGAAGTCCGCCTCCCTAGCCGTCGGCGAAAACGGACCGCAAACCTTTGCGCGCGCCCATTTGGTGGCCGGCTCGGAGGAAACCGCCGTCAAACTGCTCAAGGTGGTGGAGGGCCTCGCCGCCATGCTTTCCCTCGCCGAAAGCAAGGACGCCGACATCAGCGCGTTCCTCAACTCCGTGAAGGTCCAAAAAACCAATCAAACCATCACCACCGAGATCAGTTATCCGAGCGCACGGATCCTGAGCATGTTCCAGACTCTGCTCCGCCGTTTGGGGGACACACTCCAGGAGAAAAAGGACGCAAAAAAGAAAGCCACCGAAGGGGCGACCGCGGCGAACGCCTCCGCCCAAAGCCGCGTTTCCTTGGCGTCGGTGACGCTCGATCCCCAGAACTCCCCCGCCCCGCAGCGGAACCCGGCCGCCCTCCCGTAACCGGCCGCCGCATGATGACGTTGCCCATGGCCAAGGGAATGGAGCCGATCGAGGGAGGCCCCTGCTCCGACGCGGACACCGTCCGTGAGGTGCTCGGTGGCGACCCGGACGCTTTTGCCCGGATCGTGGGGGTCTATCACAGCCGCGTATTCGGGTTCCTTAAACAGATGACCCGGCACCGCCAAGACGCCGAGGACCTCACCCAACAGACCTTCCTCAAAGCCTTCGAAAACCTCTCCCGGCTGGACGTCAGCCGGCCTCTCATTCACTGGCTGCTGGCGATCGCGCGCAACAACGCCCTCAACCATTTCCGCGCGGCCAAACCTCACGAACCCGTCCCGGACCACCTGCCCGCCTCCGAACTTTCCCCGGCCCAATCGGCCGAGGCCCGGGACGCCCAAGCCGATCTCTGGGAAAAAGCTCGCGCACTCCTCCCGGCCCGCCAGTTTGAAATCCTCTGGCTCCGTTACGGCGAGGATCTCTCCGTGAAGGAAACCGCCCAGGTGGTCGGCCTCACCCAGACCCATGTGAAAATACTCGTCTTCCGCGCCCGTCACACCCTGCTCAAGGCCATCCCATGAAAACCCAGGAACCCAAAACCGCGGGGATCCTCTGCCGACTCTACCGCGCTTGGATCGCCGCCACGGGCACCGCGGCCTCCGGGCACGGTGCCCAATGTCCCGATTGCCGCGCCTATTTGCTCGCCCACGGCACTCTGGAAAACGCCCTCCGCAGAGCCGCCCTTGAGATTCCGCGGGAAACCCCGGCATTTCTGGAAAGCCGCATCCTCCGGACCCTCAAAGACCCCCAACCGAAGCCTGTTTTCCCGTGGCGTGTGCTCCTGTCCGCAGGGGCGGCGGCGGCGCTTCTGGCGATCGTCGTTGTGCGGGGCGGGAACACCGTGGTTGCGCCCCCTGCGATGGTGCTCGCCCAAACCGCGCCACCTCAAACCCAGGACGCTCGGGCTCACAGGGTTCTCCGGGCCACCGCCGAGGCGCTCATGGACGCGGACCCGCTCCAGACCGAAGCGGACGCACTGCTCGCGGACGCCCGGGACGGCATCCGATTCCTCCAAAACAGGTTTCGCGGGCTGCCACAAGACACGCACTCTTCCCATCGGTAAACCCCGGTCAACGCCCGCGACGAGACCGGCCTCGCGCGGAGCCCCCCGCCGCGCTGGAGATCTGCGGGGCTAAGGTTCCGCGGCTCCGCGGGTTTTCCCGAAAGGAGGCGACGGCGGCGATCCGCCGGGAGCACCAAGCGAAGTGCAGGAACATCGCTTGCCGTTTCCCCAGCCCCTGATGAATACTCCCGCCCCTATGTCAGCCGTGCCGCTGTCTCTCCCCCGTCCGGTTCCACTCCAGCGCTTTCGTGCGCCGAAAAAGAACATCCCCCAAACGCCCGCCGAACGCAGCCGGATCCTGGAACGCTGCCGGGCCTACGTGGCGCTTCACGCGCCCGTGCCGCCGCTGCCGACGGAGGATCTCAAGGTGCACGCGGACCGGCTGGTCGAAGAGATCGGATGCGACCCGGTTTACCGCGACTATATCGGCGTGCTGCTCAACAACGAGATGTGGCGCGAATCCCTCGCCAGCGTGCCATTCGAACGGCGGCTCCTGCTCCTGCCCAAGTGTCTGCGGGTGGAAAGCAAATGCCCGGCGCCTTTTGACGAGTTCGGGTTGCTCTGCAAACAGTGCGGCCTGTGCTCCATCCAGGATCTCCAAACCGAAGCCGAGCGACTCGGATACGCCGTGCTCGTGGCGGAAGGCTCGGCCATTGTCATGTCGCTCATCCAGACCGGCAAAATCGAGGCCATCGTCGGCGTCAGCTGCCTGAGCGTGCTCGAACGCGCATTCCCCTACATGGAAGCCGCCGCCATTCCCGGCGTGGCCGTCCCCCTGCTCCAGGACGACTGCATCGACACCACCGTGGATCTGGACTGGGTGTGGGATTACATCCATCTCACCAGCGAAGACCAAACCCGCCGACTCGACCTGAGCCTGTTGCGGGACGAAATCGACTTCTGGTTCACCCCCATGAACCTGGATCTCATCCTGGGAACGGCCGAGGGGCGGAGCGAAAAGATCGCGCGCGAATGGCTCAGCCGGGCCGGCAAACGCTGGCGTCCGTTTCTCACCGTGGCGGCTTACCAGGCCCTGCGCACCAGCCCGGGCGCCCCGCTCCCCGACGACCTCCGCAAGGTGGCGCTCGCTGTGGAATGTTTCCACAAGGCCTCCCTCATCCACGACGACATCGAGGACAACGACGCCGCCCGGTACGGGGAAAAAACGCTCCATGAAGAACACGGCGTCGCCGTCGCCCTGAACGTCGGCGACCTGCTCATCGGCGAAGGTTACAGGCTCCTGGCCTCCTGCCAGGCCGGGGCCGCCCAGAAAGCCGAGATGCTGCGGATCGCCGCCGAGGGCCAGCGCGAACTCTGCCGCGGCCAGGGCGCCGAACTCTGCTGGGCCCGTCAGCCCGTTCCTCTCAGCTCCCTCGAGGTGCTCGATATTTTCCGCAAAAAAACGGCGCCCGCCTTTTCCGTGGCGCTCAAGCTCGGGGCGGTTTACGCCGGCCAACTCGACGCCGTGGACGAGGTGCTCACCGCCTACAGCGAGGCCCTGGGAATCGCCTACCAAATCCGGGACGACCTCAGCGATCTGGGGGCGGGAGGGGAAACCAACGACATCGCCGGTCTGCGGCCCAGCCTGGTGCTGGCCGTCGCACACGAGCGCGCCGCGAACGACCAGAAAACCGTTCTCGACGCCCACTGGCGCCGGAGCGGTTCCGCCGATCCGGCCCGGATCGAGTCGCTTTTTTTGGAACTCGAGGCCGACCAACGCTGCGCCGACCTGCTCGAACGTTACAAGGAACAGGCCATTCGTTCCCTGGCGGACCTCGACAACGCCAACCTCAAAGGGCTCCTGCGCCGGGTGTTGGGAAAAATCTTTAACGACACGGAAATCAAAGGCTGGTGCAAAGAAGTCCAGCAAACCGCTCCCGCCGCGGAACCGGTTTTGGCCGGAGCAACGCACCCCTGAGTTTTCCCGTTCGGAGATCCCGCCCGGGCCGGAGCGGTGTAAAGCCCGGGGCGTTTGGAGCTTTTTTTGAATTTGGAACGGTTCTTGTTCCTTTTTTGCGCCCGAAATGAGCCTGCGCCTTGAAATGCTGCGAGCCGCTGAAAAGGCCCCGGAAGCCTTGGGGGATTCCACGCCCTTGGTCGCCGCCTTCTTTCGCAGCCACATCTCGCCCGACGGCGCAGGACTCGATCGCGCCGGGAATCCCGACCTCTATTACACCATCTTCGCCTTGGCCGGACTCCAGGCGCTCCGTGCGGAGCTCCCGGTTGAGCCGGTGCAGGATTATCTCCGCAGTTTCGGCGACGGCGCGGGGCTGGATTTTGTGCACCTCGGGGCATTGGCCCGGTGCTGGGCAGCGATCGGTTGCGAGAGAATGGCGCCCGGTTTGGCCGAGGCGCTCCTCCAACGCATCGAATCGTTCCGCAGCGCCGACGGCGGATACGACTCGGATCGCGGCTCCGCCCACGGCAACGCGTACGGATGTTTTGTTGCGTTGGGCGCCTATCAGGACCTTCACTCCGCCCAACCCGAGCCTCTGGGCATGGTGCAATGCCTCAAACGCCTGGAGACAACAGACGGGGTATGGGCCAACGCGCCCGGTCTCGCGCTCGGCTCCACCAACGCCACGGCGGCTGCGGTGATGGTGCTCCGGCAGCTGGACATGCCTTTGGAATACCACGTCGCCGACTGGCTCCACGCGCGTTGTCATACACAAGGCGGGTTTTTGGCAATGCCCGCGGCCCCGTTGCCGGACCTGCTCTCCACCGCCACCAGCCTGCACGCTTTGGTGAGCATGGAAGTGGTCATCACGGGCGCCCTACGCAACCGTTGCCTGGATTTTCTCGACACACTCTGGAGCAACCGGGGCGGTTTCCACGGCCACTGGGCCGACGAGGAAATCGACGCTGAATACACCTTCTACGGGTTGCTCTCAATGGGTCACCTCGTCTGAACCCGGCGCCTGAACCCGGAACCGGGCCGGGCCGCAAAGTTCCGGTGGCGGATCTGGGCGACCTGCGCTAAGCTCCGCGCCCTTTTGCCATGACCGCGAGCAATTTCATCTATCTCGACAACAACGCGACCACTCAGGTGGACCCCGCCGTGGTGGAGGAGATGATGCCCTATCTTACCGAGCTCTACGGCAATCCCTCCAGCGGCTACCGGTTCGGCACACAGGTCAACAAAGCCATCGAAACCGCCCGGGAACGCGTCGCTTTGCTCCTGGGTTGTGAACCGTCGGAGGTGATTTTCACCAGCTGCGGAACCGAATCGACCAATTCCGCCATCCAATCGGCCCTGCTGATGGATCGCGACCGGCAGCACATCGTGACCACCCGGGTGGAGCACTCCGCCACCCTCAAACATTGCGAGACGCTGGCAAAGCGCGGCTACGAGATCACCTGGCTGGGGGTCGATTCGGAGGGTCAACTCGATCTCGCCGAGCTCGAAAAATCCATCCGCTCCGACACGGCTCTGGTCACGGTCATGTGCGCCAATAACGAAACCGGCGTGTTGTTCCCCGTGGACGAAATCGCGGAGATCATCCGCAAAAAAGGCGCGCTCTTCCACACCGACGCCGTGCAGGCCATCGGCAAGATCCCCGTGGATTTGGCGGAGGCGAAGGTCAATTTCCTGTCCCTCTCGGGCCACAAACTCCACTGCCCCAAAGGCGTCGGCGTGCTTTACGTGAACAAACGCACCCGGTTTCATCCGATGCTCATCGGAGGCAGCCAGGAGGGCGGCAAACGCGCCGGAACCCAGAACGTCGCCTCGATTGTCGGGCTCGGCAAAGCCTGTGAGATCGCCGGGGAAAACCTCGACCACGAAGCCGTCGAGGTGCGCGCCCTGCGGGATGAATTCGAACAGGGCATCCTCGCCGCCGTGGAAGGCGCCCAGCTCAACGGCGACCCGATTCATCGGCTCCCCAACACGTCCAACCTGGCTTTTAGCGGGATCGATTCCGAGGCGGTGCTCCTGCTGCTCGATCAACACGGGATTTGTTGCTCCTCCGGGTCCGCCTGCACCACCGGCTCCGTCCACGCCTCCCACGTGCTCAAAGCCATGGGATTTTCCGACGAACGCGCCCGGTCGAGCCTCCGGTTCTCCTTGAGCCGGTTCAACACCCGGGAGCAAGTCCGCCAAGCCCTCGAGATCGTCCCCAACGTCATCCAAAAACTGCGTCGGGTCTCACACGGCGGCTGAAAAGCGCCACCCCCTCGGGGAGGATGCGGCTTTTGTTTCCGCAAACGGCCCGCACTCTCGTCAAATTTCAGATTGGCAAGCGCCCGGGCTTTGTTAGGTTTCCCCGCTCCTTACGGTGACCGTAGCTCAATGGTAGAGTCCCAGATTGTGATTCTGGTTGTTGCGGGTTCGAGCCCCGTCGGTCACCCCACTCTCCAACACCGCCCCGCTTTTCTCGCGGTGGCCGCCGGAGAAGTGAGTCGAGTTCTTCTCCAAGGAATGCGCTTTCCTCCCGTGTAAATCACAGGGTCCGGCGGCGCACATGCCGGTTTCCAGCGCGGCTCGTTCAAGGGAAGCCGGCCCGGAAAAAGCCCGCCGCGCCCGGGTTTCGATGAACGGAATCCCCCTTTTTCTGTCGGAACCCGCTTCCCTCCCGCGCCTTATGGGTTTTGACTGCCGACCGGTTGCGATCGTCGGTGCCCGGCCCGGGTGGCGGGAAAAGAATCGCATCCCTTTTAGGTCTCCATGAATCCGCTCGAACAGCGCATCAAATATAAATTCAGAAACTCGCTGCTGCTTGCGGAGGCGCTGACGCACCCCAGTCTGGGCCACGAAACCCAAAGACATCATTTCGACAACCAACGCCTTGAGTTCCTGGGAGACGCCGTGCTCCAGCTCATTTTCACCGAGTATCTCTTCGATCATTATCCCGATTTCACCGAGGGCCAACTCACCAAACTCCGCGCCCGGCTGGTTTCCCGGGAAGGTCTGCGCGTTCTCGCTCAGAACCTGGAGCTGGGCAAATACCTCATGATGGGCAAGGGCGAGGAAACCAGCGGAGGCCGGGACCGCGCGTCCGCGCTGGCGGATGCCTACGAGGCGCTCATGGGAGCGATGTATCTGGACTCCGATTACGTCACGGTCCGCCGGATCGTTCTCACGGAATCGCGCGAGGTGCTGGAGAACCTCGACGTCAACCCGCCGGAGGCGAATCCCAAAGGCAAGTTGCAGGAGATCCTCCAGGCGATATCCCCGGTCAGCCCGACCTACCCCATCGTGCATCAGTCCGGGCCAGAGCACCAAAAACAGTTCATCTCCAAGATCCTCTGGGAAGGCATCGAACTCGGCAAAGGCGAAGGCCGCAGCAAAAAGCAGGCGGAGGTGAACGCCGCGCACGATGCGCTGGGCAAAAAACTCTGGCTGCAAACCGCTCCAACGGACGCCGCGAAAACGGCCGGTGCACCGGTTCAGGCCCAGGATTCAGCGGCGCAGGATGGGTCCACTAAGTTTGAGAGCAACCTGCCAATAACTTCCCGGACCGGCCAATAAGTGCCCGGTCGGTCGAGTTGTTGCTCCGGATTCGCCAAAGGCCCTGTTCTTATTCCCAGCATCCGGACGCCGTGGAACGCGCTCAAACGCTCCGTGGAACGGAAGTAGGAGGAGTTATTCCCAGCCTTAATGCTGAGAGGTTTATTTTTTAAAAATTAAATCTCTCTTAAAGAGATGTGAACAACGCTCCCGGGGAGCGCTGGAATCCACTCAGCCACGTTGAGCCAGGAACTTCACAATCTGTTCCGCCAACCGCTGACTGATCCCCTCTAGAGCAGATATCTGGCCAGGCGTGGCCTTTTTTAAGCGTTGAACACTCCCAAACCGGCTCAGGAGCTGCACCTTGCGTTTTTCTGTGATCCCGGGGCACTGATCGAGCACGCTCTCGGCAATCCGCCGTTTCATGAGCAGCTGGTGGTATCCGTTCGCGAACCGGTGCGCTTCGTCCCGGATCCGTTGCATCAGCCGCAATGCGCCGCTCTCCATCGGTAGCCTGAGAGGATCGGGTTCACCGGGCCGGTAAATCTCCTCAAATTCCTTCGCCAAACCCACGACGGGCAGATCGTGCAGACCGAGGCGCTGTAACTCCCTGCAGGCGGCGCCCAGCTGCCCCTTGCCGCCGTCCACGACCACCAGGTGCGGCAGCCGGGGCAGACCCTGGACTTCCGGCTCCTCCGCGACCCGCGCCACGGCGTCCCGCAGGCGTTCCTGAGAAAACTCGGCGGAATAATCAATCCGCGCCGTGTCTTTGCGGTCCTCTTCGGTGGTGAGCGCCGGGGCCCGGGCGGACGCGGCGGAGGCGTCTCGAAGCACCCGGCTGTATCGCCGTCGGACGACCTCCGCCATGCTCGCGAAATCGTTCTGGCCTTCCACGGTCCGGATCCTGAACCGGCGATAAAGGTGGTTGGCGGGTTTGCCGTCGATGAAACACACCATACTGGCCACGATGTGGGTGGTGCTGATGTTGGAGATGTCGAAACATTCCATCCGGCGCGGAGGCGCCCCGAGCTGGAGCGCTTCGGCGAGTTCGGCGATGTCGGCCGCGGGATCGATGCCGGCGCCGACCCTGTAACCCGACGAGCGGGTGTAACGGTGCATCGGTTTGGTGGTTTTCCGGAGATCCTCGAGCATGTTGCGCAGCTCGGCGGCTTTCTCAAAATCGAGGGTCGCCGCGGCCGCGAGCATCTCTTCCTCGATCTGGGCGAACATTTCCTTGGATTGCCCGGCCAGCAGTTCGCAGGCGCGATCCACCCGTTCCCGGTATTGTTCCACGGTGATCTCGCTCAGTTTCATCGGCACCTGGTAGGTGGACGACTTGAGCTCGCGCGGGGTCGGGTTGCCTCTGCCGAAGGTCAGCACGCCGAATTTCTTCCGCATCAACGCCATCGTCTGCCGGAGGGCGCCGGAATGCGCGAACGGCCCGAAATAGCGGGCGCCTTCCTCCGCCTTCTGACGGGTCAGCCTGAACCGCGGCCAATCCTCGCGCAGATCCACCTTCACCAGAAGAAACCCTTTGTCGTCCCGGAAACTGATGTTGTACCGGGGCCGGAACTCCTTGATGAGCCGGCCTTCCAGGAGGAGCGCCTCGGGTTCGCTCGGCACGGTGTGGAATTCAAAATCCCAGATGCTGTCGATCAACGCCCGGGTTTTGAGGTCGGCCGTCATTTTGCGCGACGGCATGAAGTACTGGCCCACGCGTTTGCGCAGGTCGCGCGCTTTGCCCACGTAAATCACCCGGTTGAACCGGTCCCGCATGAGATAAACCCCGGGTTTGTGCGGCACCACGCCCAGCTTGGCGCGGAAATCGGCTTTTTCTTTGGAGAACGACATGGGTGCGGTCGGGAATGTTGGAGGGGCGGCGCGGCGCGGATTTGCCCCGGGGAAGCCGGGGTTGCATCCGCATCACTCGCAGTTACTATGTCGCCCCGAATTTCATGAAAATCGTCGCTTCTTTTCTGGCCGTGGTGCTCAGCGTGGCGTCTCTCTCCGCGCAAGACCCGGGGAACCCTCGGAAGAGCGGCGATACTCCGGCCAAACGCGAAACCGTGTCAAACCCTGCGGGTTCCTCCGCGGGAAAACCCGCCCGGGAAAGTGCGCTCACCCAGCCGGTGGGCGAGGACATGATGGCGATCAAATCCCCCGCCCGCCGCACCCCCGCCGCGGGGCCGGACAAGGGCCTGGATCCGGTCAAACTGTGGAATCTGGTGGAGTCGGGAGGCTGGGCGATGATTCCGCTGGGCGGGCTTTCCGTGCTCACCTTGATGCTCGTGCTGGTCTATCTTTTTACCCTGCGCCGGGGCGCCATTCTCACCGCGCGTTACATGAACACCGCGGATGTTCTGTTGAAGAAACGGGATTACCTCGGCCTGCTCGCCATCTCCAACCGCCACAATGAAGCGGTGGCCCGTGTCGTCCAGCGCACCTTGGATTTCGTCACCAAGAACCCCAACGCCGCTTTTGAGGTCGTCAAAGAAATCGCCCAGACCGAGGGGCAAAGCCAGGCGGCGGCGCTCCAGAACCGGCCGGTGTACTTGGCGGACATCGGAACCCTGGCGCCGATGATCGGACTGCTGGGGACGGTGGTGGGGATCATTCACTCCTTCGGGATGCTGGGCAGCCGGGAGGCGGCGCAGGCCAGCGGTTCCCGCGACATGCTGTTGGCGAGCGGCGTCTCGGAGGCGCTCGTGGCCACGGGCACGGGGTTGGTCGTGGGCATTGTGGCCATGGGGTTTTACTCCCTTTTCAGGAACCGGGTGCAGAGCCTCATCTCGGACCTGGAGATCGCCTCCGCGCATGTGCTCGCGCTGGTGGCGCTCAACTATCACAAGAAACGCGAGACGTCCCGGGTGCCCTCCGACGACGAGTATTGATTTAAGCGAGCTTTCCGCTGCATGAAATTCCGCACCCGCCAGACCCCGCACATCATCGGGTTCCAGATCGCCCCGATGGTGGACATCCTCCTGGTGCTGATGTGTTTCTTCATCGTCACCTGGAATTTCGCGCGGAAAGAGATGGATCTCGAGGTCAAGGTGCCGGCCGCCGAAAGCGGCAAGGAATCGGCAGCGGTGATGAACCAGACCGTGCTCAATGTGCGGGCCGACGGGTCGGTGATCTGGAATCGCAAGACCATCACCCCGAAAGAACTCCGCTCCAAACTCCTGGAGCTTTCCGAGTTGTTCCCGGATTACGCCATCATCCTGCGGGGCGATCAGCAGGCCAAATACGAGGATATTGTGGCGGTGCTCGACATCTGCCGGGAGGCCCGGATTTGGAATGTGGCGTTTGCGACGAGTAAAAACGTGGAATGAAAACAGGACGTTGGATCGATTGTAGCCTCGCGGCGTTGAGTCTGGCCCAGCATCTCCTCGCCCCACGGCAACTCGCCGCGCAGGAACCAGCCGCCCCGGACCTCAAACCTTTCTTCACCGAAGACGGCGTTGAGGTGCGGCGGGCCGAACCGGTTCTGCGTCCCCCGGTCACTCCCGGAGCGACGAATCCCGACGCGCCGAAGCAGCCGGCGGTGGTTCCCGGGACGCGCGAAAAACAGGGATCCCCGGGGGGGGTGATCAGCAGGCCGGAGGTGGCGGATCCCACGGCGGAAATCCGGATCACCCCGCAGGGCACGATGCGGCCCGAGCAGATGCAACTCAGCATCGCGGACCGGTTTTACGTGCAGAAAAGCTACGACCAGGCCGCGCCGGAGTATGAGCGGTTTCTGACGCTTTACCCCAACACCTCGGAGAAACCCAACGTGCTTTACCGGCTCGGGGAATGTTACCGGGCGTTGGGCGCGTGGAATGCCGCGAAGAGCAGCTACGAGGCGTTGCTTGGCCAGTTCAGCAACGCAGAGTTGCTCGGTCCCGCGGCCTATCGTCTGGCGGATATTTATTACGAGGAACGCAACTTTCGGGAGGCCCTGGCCCATTACCGACGCGCCTCGGTCCGGTTGCGCGACCCGCAGCTGGCCAATGCGGCGAAGTTTTTTTCCGGTCTTTGCAACGAGGCCCTGGGGTTGAAGATGGAAGCGCGCGGGGTTTACGAGGATCTGGTCAACACACCCGAGTCCAATCCCTACCTTGAAGCCAGCCGACTCTCGTATGCGCAGCTGCTTCGGGAGGCCGGCCGCACGGGTGAGGCCCTCAAACAAGTCCAGATTCTCGCCAAACAGGGTTCCAACGAGGAGCTCAAGGCTCAGGCCACGGTGTTTTCAGGGCTCTGGGAGCGCGATCTGGGGCAGTTGAGCCGCGCCGCGGAAGACTTCCGCAAGGCGCTGCAAATGCCCGGCATCGGACGCCGGCGGGACACCGCCCTGATGGGATTGCTCCAGACGTATTTCGAGGAGAAAAAGTTCGCCGAACTCATCGAACTCCACGAGTCCGCCGCAAAAGACACGGTCTCCGAGTTGCGCCCCCAGATGCTGACCCTCGCGGGCAAGGCGTATCGGCGGATGGGCAAGACCCGGGAAGCGGTTGCGATGCTCGAGCAGATCCTCAAGGAATTCCCCGGCAGCCCAGCGGCGGTGGAGGCGGCGTCCGAACGCCTGGCCCATCTTTCCAACGAGGGCGATCCGCGGGTGCTGGAGGAAATCGACGCCTACCTGGCGGCTTATCCCGAATCGACCCAGCGCGATCTGGTGCTGCTGATGAAGGCGGAGAACCTTTACAAAAAACGGGATTATGCGGCCGCCGCTCTGATCTACGGGCCGCTTGAGAAAGCTGCCGGTCTCGGCGCCGACTACCGGGCCGACGCCGTGTTCAAATCGGGCGTGTGTTTTTTTCAAACCAAGGATTACGCGCTGGCGATCCGGGCCTACACGGTGTTGATCGAGCAGTATCCCAAGGCCAAGTCGGTGGGCAGCGCCCTTTTCCAGCGGGGCGTGGCGCGGGCGTATCTCAAGGAGGTGGCCGGAGCGGCCCGCGATTTCGACGAGTTCCTGGCCAAGTATCCCAAGGCCAAGGAACGCGAGCAGGCGTTGCAACAGAAGGCGCTGATCCTGGGGCAAATGGGCGATCAGCCCGGAATGGCGGCGGCGTTTCAACGGTTGCTCAAGGAATACCCCGAGACGGCTGCGGCTGCCGAAGCCAACTATTGGGCCGGGCTGGTGGCGTTTGAGAACAAGGACTATCGGACGGCTGTGGAACCGCTCGAACGGGCCCGCAAACTCAACAAGGAAGAGTTTGGCGAACGCGCCAGTCTGCGGATTCTCCTGTCGTATTTCTATTTGGAGGACAAACGCGCCCTGGGCCGGGAGATCGACGGGTTCGAAGCCGGCGGCTCCAAGCGGCCCGTGCCGGTGGAGGTGTTGCGCTGGATGGGCCAGAGTTCCTTCGACGCCGCGGTTTCCGAGCAAAAACCCGAGGCGCGCGCCGAACATTACCGGAACGCCGCCAAGTACCTCGCGCTTTTGGTCCAACGCGCCGAGGTGAAACCCGAGGATTACCTGAGCCTGGGCCGGAGCCGGGTGGAATTGGGCGAGTTCGAAGGCGCCGCCGTTGCTCTCAATCAATTGCTGGCTCTGGCCAAGGAACCCGGACCGCGAACCCTGGCGTTGCTGGCGCTGGGCCGGGCGCAGCTCGGGCTCAAGGAGTTTCAGGCCGCCCAGAAAAGCGTGGACGGCGTGCTCGGATTGCAACCCGACGGGGAATACAACGCCCGGGCTCGGATGTTGGCGGGGGATTTGCAGCGGGCCCAGGGCAACCTGGAGCAGGCCGCCAAGGTTTATGAAAGTGTCGCGGTCATCGATCATGAACAAGTGACCCCGGTGGCTTTGGAGAAAGCCGTGGAAACTTACCGGGAACTCGGCCGCGACGCCGATGCCCGGCGGCTTCTCAACAAGCTTCAAAGCCGGTACCCGGAATACGCCCAGCGCAAACGCATCACCCTCTGAACGCCGGGGAAAGTTCTGAGTGGCGCTCACTTAAGCTGACTTCGGGACGTATTGAGGCGGCGGTGTTTTGGCGGGTGAGATTGCCCATTTGGCATCGATGTCGGAAGGTGGCACAGGCTTCCAGCCTGTGACCTGTGGCAGCCACAGCCAGGATGGCTGTGCCACTTTGAGGCCGCATGGGAGATGCAAACCGGGTTCCCGCACTCCGCAGGCGCGCGCTGTCATGGCATCTTGCCTGCCCCCTCTGTGAGCTCCGCCGGCGGCGTTCGCCCGTGCCAACGCTCCCCACTGGGAGATTTGCCGAGGAGAGTCTCGTCCCAAATGATCCTTCAGTGAGCGCCATTCGGGACAGTTCCGCCGCCCGGAATTCTCATGATGGAGATGGGCTTTTGCGCGAGCCTGTCTTTTGTTGAGGCATCGCAGCAGAGGTCGGGAACGCTGCCCCGCGATCGCCACTCCGCAGGCGTCTCGCCCCACCACGCCTGACTGCGGCCCAAAAAAGGTGGCCAGGAAGCCTTCGCTGAAACAAACCCGCCTTCGGGATCAACCCGGAAACCCACGTTCCAGCGGAGCGGCCAAAAGGACGGAATCGCAAAACCCTGGCGCTCCCCACCTTGCATACCCTCCCCCCGCGTTCTCCGCGGCGCCGCGTGAAAATGATCTCTCTCTGAAATTTCGGAGTGCGGGGTGAACGGCTCACCCCCGAATCGGGAACCCCTCTCCACACGGCCGCGGCCCGGACCGCGGGAGAAGCAGAGGGGAGGTGGATTCGGCGCAAAACAACCGGCCCGGCGCACGGCAGCCGTTCATGGGGCTGGCGGTGTTTGCCATCCTCGGCATCAGCTTGGCGGATCTATGGCCGCAGAGCACCGCCACAGTCTGGAGCTTGGAAGGCGCCGCCGCACTGCTCCACCTCCTGCGTAGGCGCACCGGCGCATGTTGGCTCCTCACCGCCGCCACCTTCTTCGCCTTGCACCATTTCCACCGGCACTGGTCCCCCGCCCGGCTCATCAGCAGTCGCTTGGGCGCGACCGGCCAGCCCGTCTGGGTCGAGGGTGTCGTCGCCACGGAACCCGAACCCGCGGGATCCAGTGCGAGTTCCTCCATCCTCCTCCGCAGCCGTTGTACGGTGCGCGTCGACGAGATCCGGATCGACCAGGAGCGCTTGCGCGCCGTGTTCCCCGTTCTGGTCACATGGACCGGGCCCGCACCCCGTCTCGGGGACCGGGTGCGTCTGGGCGGGTTTGGTGAAAACCTGCCGCCCGCGCGGAACCCGGGCACATTCGATTCGGCGCGTTACCGCCAACGCACGGGAATTTATTCCCGGGTGCAAACCCGGTTTGAACGGGATTGCCAGGTGCTCGCCCACGGCGCGGGCAACGCCTGGGTGGCTTGGGGCGTCGAGGCGCGACACTGGGCGAAAACCCAGCTCGGGCGGGGCTTGGAGGAGCAACCGCAGTCGGCGCGTCTGATCGACAGCATGGTCCTGGGCGTCCGCGGCGAATCGCTCGAGGAACTCCGGGAGCTCTTCCAGACCACAGGCACCCTGCACCTCTTCGCCGTGAGCGGGCTCAACGTGGCGATGTTGGCGGCGCTGGTGGCTGTTCTTCTCAAACCCCTCGGCACAGGCCCCATCGTGAGGGTCCTGCTGACCCTGCCCGTCCTGGGCGCCTACGCCCTGATCACCGGGGGTGGCCCGAGTTGCGTGCGGGCGACTTTGATGGGCGTGCTCGTCCTTGGCGGCATCCTCCTGGCCCGGCGCACCCTGCTGCCCAATCAACTCGCCGCCGCCGGATGCCTGATCCTTGCCTGGGACACCAACCAACTCTTTCTGCCTGGATTCCAGTTCTCATTTATCCTGGTGATCGCGCTCATGACCGGCGTGCCTTGGATACAAACCCGGCTTGAACCCTTGGGCCTGCCCGACCCGCTCATTCCCCGCACACTCTGGACCCCAGCGCAGCGAGTTTGGGCCCGGGTTTGGAGCACCCTCGCCGCCAGTCTCAGCGTCACGGCGACCGCCTGGCTGGCCTCCCTGCTTCTGATGGCCGGCTACTTCCACATCGTCGCTCCCGGGGCTCTGCTCGCCAATCTGCTCGCCGTGCCTCTCGCCTTCGGAATCCTCGCGCTCGGATTGGGCAGCGTCAGCACGGGGGCTTTCGCGCCGGGGCTCGGCATGCTTCTCAACGAAACCAACGCCCTGCTCACCCGGGTCCTGGTCGGCGCCCTGCAGCTCTGCGCCCGGATTCCCGGAAGCCATTTCTACGTCGAATCCCCCAGGCTGCGTCCCCCCTGCGAGATCCAGGTGCTGGATGTGGGACCCGGCGCCGCCGCCCATGTCCGCGTCGCCGGACGCGATTGGCTGGTGGATTGCGGCTCAGCCGCGTTGTACGCATCCGTCGTCCGCCCCGCCCTGCGCAGCCGAGGGGTTAACCGGCTCGACGGCCTGATTCTCACCCATGGCGACGCCGCTCATGTCGCCGGGGCCGCCGAGGCCGTGGCCGATTTCGCGCCCACCCAAATCTTCGAGTCCGGCTTGGGCGACCGGTCGCGGACCCGGCGCGGTTTTCATCGGCAACTTGCGGCAGCCGGGCGCGGCAAAGCGCTCTGCGTGCGGGGGGACACTTTGCCGGTCGCCCCGGGGGTTTTCTGGGAGGTGCTTTACCCGCCCGCCGGGCTCGCTCGGGCCACGGCGGATGACAAAGCCCTCGTGTTGCGCCTGACGGCGGACGGGTTCCGTGTGTTGTGGACCTCGGACAGCGGGTTTAACACCGAGAGTTGGCTGGTTGAAAACGAGCCCGATCTTCA
This sequence comes from Chthoniobacter flavus, assembly GCA_945860355.1. Classification (GTDB taxonomy): domain Bacteria; phylum Verrucomicrobiota; class Verrucomicrobiia; order Chthoniobacterales; family Chthoniobacteraceae; genus CAIURC01. The sequence continues at coordinate 40,174 of CAMARB010000009.1, forward strand.
CGCCGCGATTCTGATCAAGGGCCGGCATGAGCGGGATTTCTCGGGCACCCCGGAGTTCTTGGCCCGGGTCAACCCGCAGGTCATCATCGCGGCGGCCCCTGGTTGGCGGCAGACGCAACCGGACCCGGGCTCGGACGCGCTCGGCGGACAGGGCGCCGTCGTTTTCCCGCAGGAACGATCCGGCGCCGTTCTGGTGCGGATCGAGCCCGCCCAGTGGACGGTCGCCGGGTTCCTGGATGCTCAGATCTTTCGAAGCCGGGCCCGGTAAATGGGCAGTCCCTGGGCGAGGAACCGGCGCTCGAAATTGGTGACGGGATAATCGGGGTCCTCGGGCCAATCGACGCGTTCAAAACCCTCGGCGGTGGCGAAGACTTTCTCCATCCAGAGGAAGTAAGGTTGGTCGTCGGTTTTGACCCGGAGTTCGCCGCCCGGGGCGAGCAACCCGTGGAGCGCCTTCATGAAAGCAGGCTGAATCAGGCGCCGGGGATGGTGGTAACGCTTGGGCCAGGGATCGGGGAAAAGCACGTGGGCCACCGCCACCGACTCGCGCGGGAGCAGGTGTTCCACCACGTAGGAGCTTTCCACGCGCAGGACCCGGATGTTGTCCAGGCGCCGATGGGCGGCGATCCGGCACACGGTGTTGACCCGGCCCAGAAGCCGCTCGATTCCCACAAAATTGCGGTCCGAGTAACGCTCCGCCATGGCGGCGATAAACGCGCCCTCCCCGCAGCCGATATCCACCTCCAACGGACCGGGCTTGGAAAAGAGGGTTTCAAGGGGCACCCGCTTGAAAAAATCAGCCGGGACGTATTCGACCTGGGCGGCGGCTTGGGAGAGCGGGTCGCCCGTCACGACGGGGTCGATGGGGATTTGGGCGGGGTGATCGGGATTCACAGGCAAAAAAGAAGGGCGTTAGCATCCAAGGGCGGCGGCGATGAGCAAGCCGGGAAAGCGGTTTCCGGACAGGTTTCTCCGGTCCGCCGCCCCCGGCGCGGAGGGGAATTTCGGGGGTCGCCACCACGGCGAAAGAATTGCCTGAGCGCGATGGGAGGGTAAGGTGCCGTGTCGCCGTTTTCTCATGAGCCCTCCCATCCATTCCGTTTTGGGGATTTTGCGCGCGTTACGGCGTCGGCTCAGGCTGCAGATGTTTGTGGCCGAACTGGGCCGCTGGTCCCTGGTCGCCGCCGCCGGGTTGCTCGGGTTCGGGGCGTTCAACCGCTGGGTGGCCGGTCGGATGCCGTGGGATTCTTTCGCCGGTTGGCTTGCCCTGGGTGCCGTGCTCGCTTTTTCGCTCGGGGGCGTCCTTGTGAGGCGTCTGAGTTTGGAGGCGGTTGCCCGGTTTGCCGATCGACGGGCCGCCACCCGGGACCGATTCCTCACGGCGCTGGCTTTGGCGCAAAACGGGGGGACCATGGAGGTTTTGGCCGTGGAGGAGTGCTGCGCGTTTCTCCAGAGCCGGCAGCGGCAGTTTGAGCGGTTGGCGCCCCTGCGCTGGCCCCGGGGCGCCCAATGGATCGCGGTGGCGGCGGTTGCTTTGGGGCTGTTGCAATGGGACGCTTTTTCCGGCCGGGAACGCCAGCGGACCCGGCTGCGCGAGGCCCAGGCCGAGGTGGCCGGGCCGGTGCAAACGCTGGAGAAATGGTCCAGCCAGCTCGAGGCGCGAGCGGAGCGTGAGAAGGATGACGCGCTCAAAAAACTGGCGGAGAAACTCAAACAAAGCGCCGACCAACTCCGGGCCGAAGCCGTGGATCCCGACAAGGCGGCCAAGGCCGCGCTCAAACAACTCTCCTCTCTGGAGCAATGGGTGCAGGATCTCCAGAAAGCCGCGTCCCCGGTTTCGCCGGAGGACCTCAAGGAACTGGCGCGGGAACTGGCCAAAAGCGAGGCGACCCGGGAGGCCGCGGCCGCATTGGAGGCGGGCAATCTGGCAAAGGCCGCGCAGGCCCTCGAGGAGAAGCAGAAAGAGGGCGGGCCGACAGCCGAGCAGGCCCGTGAGGTTCTCCAAAAAGCCCTCGAGCGGCTCGCCCAACAGCGTCAGCTCTCCGAGGCTCTCCAGCAGATTGCCCGGGAAATGCAGAAAGCCGGCGGCCAAGGCCAGCAGCAGAACGAGGGTTTGCAGCGCCTGGCCCAAATGCTGCGCGACATGGCGCAGAAATCCGGCTCCCAAGGGGCGCCCAACCAACAAGGCCAGCAGCCCTCCGAACAAACCCTCAAGGAGCTGCTCGCGGCGCTCCAAAACATGAAATACGGGTCGGATTCCCCCGGGCAGAAACCCTCCGGGCAGCAGGGCCAGGGGCAGCAGGGCAGGGTGGCCATGGAATCCTTTTCCCAGGGCACCCCCGGGGGCCAACCGCTCCCGGTTCCCTCGGGTCAGCCCGGCAGCGAACGCGACACCGGATCCACGGACACACCGTTTGGCGACAAGACCGCGCTGTCCGGTGACAAAGCGAAGGAGACCGCGCTCCAAGGCGCGCTGGGCGAGGGCGAGACGTTGTCCACGCTGATGCCCGCGCTGGGGGACGGCTCCAAATCCGCCCGGCGTTACCAGCAGATTTATGAGGCGATGGCGCCAGCCGCACAGGACGCCCTTCTGCAGGAGGAGATCCCGCTCGGCTCCCGTTTTTTCATCAAACGTTACTTCGAATCCATCCGCCCCTGACCCGCGCTCCCCGCAGGCGCCTGTCCCACACCCCTGATTTTCCTCCTATGACCCATTCCGAACTCCCCTCCCAGGTTGAACAGTTCCGCACCCGCTTTCGCGCGATCCAACAGGAGCTCGGCAAAATGATGGTCGGTCAGGACGAACTGGTGGAAGGGGTGCTCGTCGCTTTTTTCGCCGGCGGCCATGTGCTCATGGAAGGCGTGCCCGGGCTCGGTAAAACGATGCTGGTGCGCACGTTGGCCGACGCGGTGCATCTCAAGTTCTCGCGGGTGCAATTCACGCCCGACCTCATGCCGGCCGACATCATCGGCACCAACCTCATTGTCGAGGACGCCGAGGGCCGCAAATCCTTCCAGTTCCAGCCCGGCCCGGTGTTTGCCAACATCGTCCTGGCGGACGAGATCAACCGGGCGACGCCCAAGACCCAAAGCGCCCTGTTGGAGGCCATGCAGGAGCATCACGTCACCGTGGGTGGCATCCAGCACCCGCTGGAGGAACCTTTCCTGGTGTTGGCCACTCAAAACCCGCTGGAAATGGAAGGCACCTACCCCCTTCCGGAAGCCCAGCTCGACCGGTTCTTTTTCAAGCTCAAGGTGCGGTTCCCGTCGGCCGACGAATTGCACACGATTCTCGACCGGACCACGGCGGTGGACCGGCCGCAGATCGAGAAGGTGCTCAAGGATCCCGAGGAGATGCGGGTCCTGCGCACGGTGGTGCGCCAGGTGCCGTTGGCCCGGGAAATCCAGGCCCACGCCATCGCGCTGGTCATGGGCACGCATCCCGACACCGAGCAGGCCCCGGCGTTGACCAAAAAATACGTGCGCTACGGCGCCAGCCCGCGCGCGGCCCAGGCGCTCATTCTGGCGGGCAAAATCTACGCCCTGCTGGATGGCCGGTTCCACGTCGCCCGGGCCGATCTGGACCGCGCCGCCCTCGCCGCTTTGAGGCACCGGGTCATCCTCAATTTCGAGGGTGAAGCCGAGGGCACCACCACCGATGACATCATCGCCGAGGTGCTCCGGGTCGAATCCGCCAAGGCCTGAGCCCCGAGCGGACCGCTCGACCCGGGCAGGGGAATCCCCGGCCTCACTTGAACCCGAACGCCGAAGTTTCAGAGAGAGATCATTTTCACGCGGAGCCGCGGAGAACGCGGGGAGCTTTTTGGAAAGTGCGGAACGCCAGAGTGTTGTGATTTCGCCCTCTCAGTCATTCCGCTGGAACTTCCGTTTTTGGGTGTGCGCTGGGGAATCTGGCGTCCACGCGGGTGAAAGTC
>CAMARB010000010.1 GCA_945860355.1 Chthoniobacter flavus
ACGCCCGGCCTTCACCTCACGCACAGCCTTGGCCGTGTCGTCAGTCACCGTGCCCGTCTTGGGGTTCGGCATCAATCCACGAGGCCCGAGGACTTTACCCAGCTTCCTCACCTCCGCCATACAGGCGGGAGTCGCCACGGCGACATCAAAGTCCTGGAAACCCTGGACGCACTTTTCAACAAGATCCTTGTAACCCACAAACTCCGCACCCGCAGCGCGGGCGGCGGCGGCGGCATCACCTTCAGCGAAAACCAACACTCGGACCGTTTTGCCGGACCCATGAGGGAGCGGACAAGTGCCGCGGACCATCTGATCCGACTGACGAGGATCCACACCCAAACGGAAAGAAAGGGTGACTGTTTGATCAAATTTAACGGCGGGGAATCCCTTGAGAACCGTTACTGCCTCGAGGAGCGGATAGCTCTTCTTGGCGTCGACCTTTTCGGCGGCGGCGCGATACCGTTTGCTTCGATTTTTTTGCATGAGAATTTTGCAGTGCGAGCGAGGCCAAGCCTCTCCTGCGGTTTTAAAAATGGCCCGTCAGACTCGGCAGCCCGAAAAAAAAAGCAACACGTTTCTTTTGAAACGCTATTTTTTATCTCCGTCGGCTAGGAGCCCGACAACGGAAAAGAGCGCCCGGACGGATCCGGGCGCCCAGAAAATCCTACTTGTTCTGCGAACCGGAACTACGCCTCCACCTCGACGCCCATCTGGCGTGCGGTCCCGGCGATAATGCGCCCAGCGGCCTCTTCATTCCGAGCGTTCAGGTCCTTCATCTTGAGCTTCACGATGTCGGAGATCTGCTTCTTTGAGAGCTTTCCAACCTTTTGCTTGTTGGGCTCTTTGGAGCCGGCGGCGATGCCGAGAGCTTTCTTGATGAGAACTGCGGCCGGCGGCGATTTGGTGATGAATGTGAACGACTTGTCTTTGTAGACGGTGATCACCACGGGGAGGATGTCACCAGCCTGCTTCTGAGTGGCTGCGTTGAACTCCTTACAGAAGGCCATGATGTTCACACCCTGCTGACCGAGAGCGGGACCCACAGGAGGAGCGGGGTTCGCCTGACCTGCGGGAATCTGCAATTTAATTTGAGCTACGACTTCTTTAGCCATCTGTTTACGGGTTTGGAGTTACTAAAATTCAAAAAAATAAGAGAGCGGTCACAGAGCGACTCAAGCGCGCTCAACCTGCCAGTATTCAAGATCCACCAAGGTGCTCCGTCCAAAGATGCTGACCGAAACACGCAGCTTGCCGCGCTCCGGATCAATCTCCTCAACGACGCCATTCTGGTTCTGAAAGGGACCATCAGCCACCTTCACCATTTCTCCGATTGTGAAGCTCACCTTTGGCTTCACCTTATCCTCAGTGCCTCGAACCTGAGCAAGAAGGCCGTCCACCTCGTGCTTGTGCATCGCGATGGGACGATCCTTCGTCCCCGCGAAACCAATCACCCCCGGTGTGTCCCGGATAAAATACCAAGTCTTCCCGACAAGCTGCTTACTCTCGTCGAAAAGCCACATGTTGACGATGATGTATCCTGGGAAAAACTTCCTCGTCGTCTCGGTTTTCTTGCCGCGCTTGATCTCCGAGACACGCTCCGTGGGAAGAACCACATCATAAACGTAATCCCCCATCTCCTCCGTCTTGATCCGCTTAAGCAGGTTATCATGAACCTTCTGCTCTTGGCCGGAAAGGACCTGGACCACGTACCACTGACTCCGCTTCTCTTCTTCCGTCATGACTATTCCTCTACTTAGTGAGCGCCCCGACGATGTTCACCATCACAAGATCCCAGAGAGCGACATAACCACTCATCAAGAGCATCGCGATAACAACAATGAGCGTGGAATCCACGAGCTCCCTGTACTTCTTCATCCCCTTCTCCTTGGGATCCCAAGGCCAAGACGCCTTCTGAAGCTCAACCATCACTTCAGCGAAGAAACTTTTAGCTTTTGAGAACATTAATGGAATCGGGGAAATGGAGCACGGCAGGAGGGACTCGAACCCCCAACCTGCGGTTTTGGAGACCGCAGCTCTACCAATTGAGCTACTGCCGTATAAATTAAAGAGAGACGGCCGGGGCGGGCTGCGTCAACAACCCACCCCGAACCATCGATAGACTTCTTTAGACGATCTCGGCGATACGACCAGCACCCACAGTCTTACCACCCTCACGGATAGCAAAACGCATGGTCTTCTCCATGGCCACCGGGGTGATCAACTCCACCTCAACGGACACGTTATCGCCAGGCATAACCATCTCAACACCCTCGGGAAGCTTCACAGAACCGGTCACGTCCGTGGTCCGGAAGTAGAACTGAGGCCGGTAGTTGCTGAAGAACGGGGTATGACGGCCACCCTCGTCCTTGGAGAGAACGTAAATCTCAGCCTTGAACTTGGTGTGAGGCTTAATGGAGTTGGGCTTTGCAATCACCATCCCGCGCTCCACATCGTCCTTCTTGGTGCCACGGAGCAACAGACCCACGTTGTCACCCGCACGAGCTTCATCGAGAAGCTTACGGAACATTTCGATGTCCGTGACGGTCGTCTTGGCCGTAGGCCGAATCCCGACCAACTCGACTTCCTCCATCTTCTTCAGGATACCGCGCTCCACACGACCCGTGGCCACCGTGCCACGACCTTCAATGTTGAACACGTCTTCCACAGGCATCAGGAAGGGCTGATCGATCGGGCGCTCAGGAACAGGGATGTATTCATCCACGGCCTCAATCAAATCCATGATGCACTTCGCGTCAGCGCTCGCAGGGTCCCCGGAGGCAAGAGCCTTCACAGCGGAGCCACGAACAATGGGAATTTTGTCACCAGGGAATTCATACTGGGTGAGCAAGTCGCGCACTTCCATCTCCACGAGATCCAGCAACTCAGGATCGTCCACCATGTCGCACTTGTTCATGAACACAACGATCGCAGGAACACCCACCTGACGAGCCAGCAGGATGTGCTCGCGGGTCTGAGGCATCGGACCGTCCGCAGCGCTCACCACGAGAATCGCACCGTCCATCTGGGCGGCGCCGGTGATCATGTTTTTGACGTAGTCAGCGTGGCCGGGGCAGTCCACGTGAGCGTAGTGACGCTTGTCGCTCTGATACTCAACGTGCGCCGTGTTGATCGTAATACCACGCTCCTTCTCCTCGGGAGCCGCGTCGATTTCGTCGTACTTCCTGGCCTCTGCGAACCCCTTCTTCGAGAGAATGGTGGTAATCGCCGCCGTCAGCGTGGTCTTGCCGTGATCGACGTGGCCAATCGTGCCAACGTTCACGTGCGGTTTCGTGCGTTCAAATTGCGCCTTAGCCATAAGGTCAGGTGGTTTACTTTAGTTTGTTTTTGGTTGCGGGTTGGAAATTTTTCGAAGTGCGCCCGAAGACACACTGGATCCGGCAGGGAATGGAGCCTGAGACCGGGATTGAACCGGCGACCTCGTCCTTACCAAGGACGTGCTCTACCAACTGAGCTACTCAGGCGTCTCTTCCCAGAAAACCACCGCACTTTTCCATCACGCTTTTTTCAAGAGCGGGACGGGGAGCGGCAGCCAATGGATCCTTCACGGGCTCTAGAGGGCGAAAAAGCCCGAGTCGCAGCGGGTTTCCCCACGGGCGATCAGGCGTCTTTCACTTTTCTTTAATCCGGAAAGCGAGCGGGCAAACTAGCAACGAACTCTTGCGTGTCAAAAAGAATTTCATGTTCACCAGCGGGACGCCGGCGCCAGAGCGCGGTCGGCCCGGCGAAGGAGCTCGGCTGCTCGCTGATCAAGATGCGGACTGATCCCAGAACCGGGCAACGCGCTCCACACGCAAGGCTCGGCCGGTCAGCTCATCAACATCGATGATCACACCGTGTAATTTCACCGGGCCCTTTGCCACCGGATAAAGGATGGGACGCCCAGTGAGAAAGCGCTGGATGATGGGCTGCATTTCGCGCCCCAGACAACTCTCCGACGGGCCGCACATTCCAGCGTCACAAAGAAAAGCGGTCCCTCCGGGAAAGATCTGTTCATCAGCCGTCTGGGTATGCGTGTGGGTGCCCACGACCGCTGAAACCCGACCATCGAGGAATCGGCCCATCGCGATTTTTTCACTCGTCGTTTCCGCATGCACATCCACGAAGATCACAGGGGTCTCCTGCCGCAACCGGTTAACCTCGGCATCCATCGCCAAAAACGGGTTCTCCAACGGCGGCTGCATGAAGGTGCGACCCTGGACATTCACGACAGCAACCTTGGCCTTCGCCGTCTCTAGAACAATCGAGCCGGCGCCGGGCGTGCCCGGAGGGTAGTTGAGCGGACGCAGAAGCCGCGGCTCCGTGGGCAGATAGGGGAGCACCTCTTTCTGGTCCCAGATGTGGTCGCCGCTTGTGATGACGGCAACCCCCGCCCGCAGCAAGTCGATGCTGATCTTCGGAGTGATCCCGCGACCGTTGGCGGAGTTCTCACCATTGACGATAATGAAATCAACCCCGTCCTCGTCCTTAAACCGTTGCAAGGACTCAATGACGGCCCGCCGACCGGGTTCACCCACGATGTCCCCAAGGAAAAGGATTCTCAACATCGGGACACGATGAACCACTTCGCGCGTCCAGGGCACGCAGAATATGCGGGGGAGTAAAAAGGGCTCGGGAGTTGCGCGCAGGCGGCAGCCGCCTAGGGTGAGTGAACGATGAAGGCGCGGCGCTGGATTTTCCTCCTAATCAACCTCTCTCTCTTCCTCCTGCCCCGCGCGGATGCACAGAGGTTGAGCGCCCTGGCACCGCCACCCGCCTGGTCCGATCTCGAGGCCTACCAGGAGACGATGACCGCAGAGGAATTCAGCCGGCTGCTGGAGGAAGTCTATGCGCCCCGGGGCGCATCAAAGGGCCTCATCGAGGTCGAGCCCGCGCAGGCGGTGATCCGCACCAGCCTGGAGCCCCGGAGGACCTGGGTGCTGCGTTTCGCCAAAGACCGAGCCTCAGCGAAGCCAACACCCCGGACATGGCGCAGCGCGGGTGAACTCCCCGCCCCTCCGGCGGAGCAACCCCTCAAGGGACTCAAAATCGCGCTCGATCCCGGGCATCTCGGAGGCGAATGGGCCCGACTCGAAGAGCGCTGGTTTCGAATCAACGAGGGGATTCCCGTCGTGGAGGGAGACCTCACTTTACAGGTTGCCAAAAAACTGGAGCCCGCTCTCGCAAGCATGGGCGCGGAAGTCTTCCTGGTCCGCAAAAGCGCCCGGCCGGCGACCCCGCTGCGCCCCGAAAGTCTGCGCGAGGAGGCTCGCAACCAACTCAAACTCCGGGGAATCACCCAAATACGCGAATCTTACAACGGCCCGGACGACCCCGAGCGCAGCGACTCCATCCAATACGAAAGTGAGAGGCTCTTTTACAGGGTGAGCGAAATCCGGCACAGGGCTGAGCTGATCAACTTCCAGTTCCAACCCGATCTCACCGTGTGCATTCACCTCAACGCCGAGGCATGGGGCGACCCCAAAAAGCCGACTTTCACACCGCTCAACCATCTTCACACGTTGGTGAACGGCAACTACGCCGCCGTGGAGTTAAGGAACGAGGATGTGCGATTCGAAATGCTCCTCAAGCTCCTGAGTCGCTCATTCCCCGAGGAACTGGCGGTCACCGAGACGGTGGCCATGTCACTCTCCCGGGCCACAGGCCTGCCCGCCTACGAATACCCCGGTCAAAACGCGCTGCGCTTGGGCCAGACCCCCTTCGTTTGGGCCCGCAACCTCCTGGCAAACCGGCTCTACCGCTCTCCGGTCCTCTTCCTTGAGCCCTACGTCATGAACAGCCACGAGGTGTGGGAGCGAGTCCAACTCGGCGACTACGAGGGCGAGCAAAAGATTGCCGGGACAGCGCGCAAGAGTTTGGTGGAGGAGTACGCTCAAGCCGTAGCCCAGGGGATCCGGGATTACTGCAAGGCCTGCCGGTATCGCAACCAATAGCCAAGCTCAAGAGCGCCGCGGGCGATTGGAACCTCAGCCCGCCGTCCCGAAATAGCGGTCCCCGGCGTCCCCCAGCCCCGGCACGATGTAGGCCTTCTCGTTGAGCCCTGGATCAACGGCTGCCGTAAACACGGGCACTTCCGGGTGCGATTGGGCGAGATGAGCCAACCCCTCGGGGCAACTCACCAAACACACAAAACGGATCCTGCAGGCGCCGTGCGCCTTGAGTTGGGCGATCGCAGCCGCAGCGCTCCAACCCGTGGCCAGCATGGGATCCACCACCAGCACATCCGCCTCGGCCACATGCGCTGGAGCCTTGAAATAGTAGCTCTCCGGCCGACGGGTTTCCTCGTTCCGAAACATGCCGATATGCGCGACGCTCACATCCGGCAGAAGACGCAGCATGCCCTCCAGCATCCCTAGGCCGGCACGCAAAATCGGCGCCACGACCAAGGGCCGCACCAGCGCTCGGCCTTCACACGGAGCCAGAGGCGTTTGAATCGAACGGACCGTTTCATCCAGGTCGCGCGTCGCCTCAAAGAGCATTAAAACAGCAAGCTCCCCCACCCGGGCGCGGAACTCGTCCGAACCCGTGCGCACATCCCGGAGTTGGGTGAGTTTCATCTGAACCAGCGGATGCCGCACAACGGTCACGAGACTGTGGATCGGGATTTGCATAGGAGCCGATGTAGAATCTCTCCAAGACTTTGTCACGAACGGCACAGCCGTCAGGCCAACGAATCCCCCGGTCGGGGCCCCAGCGACCCGGACCGCGAGCTCAGCCCCGCGCGAGCCGTGGCGTCGAGCCCGCAAAAAAAACGCGGCCCGGGAAACCCGGACCGCGTCGTAAATTGACAGCTCCAGAGAAGAGCTAAGAGACCTTAGTAGCGGCGCTCACGCCCGCCGCCGCGTCCGCCGCGGTCTTGGCCGCCACGGCCCCCGAAGTCCCGGCGTCCGCCACCGCCGCCACCACCACCGTATCCGCCGCCGCCGCCGCCGCCGCCGTATCCACCGCCACCGCCACCGCCACCACTGCGTTCTTCACGCGGCCGGGCTTCGTTGACGGTGAGAGGACGGCCTTCGAAGGCCTTGCCGTGGAACTGCTCGATGGCAGCTTGTGCTTCGGAATCGCTCGACATCGTCACGAAGGCGAAGCCGCGGGATTTCCCAGTGAACTTGTCCTGGACAAGCATGACTTCGCTGACCGTGCCGGCCCCGGCGAAGAGATCTTGGAGGTCGGGCTCAGTGGTGCTGAACGGAAGGTTCCCCACGTAGAGTTTGGTGCCCATGCTACTTATTTCTTTCTAGTCTTCTGTACCGCTCAGTGAGGTCATCGGTGACGGTTCCCGGTCATCGGATTTCAAGTCGTCACTGAAGTTTCACTAACTCACTGACAGGCTCCCCAACTCCGAACCTTCGACTAAGCTATTTTCTGTTGCGGCCGGAAATCTAGGCGGAACGCTTGAAAAGCAAAGTCAAATTTTCCCCCGGAGGGCCCTCCGATCCAATTGCCCGAAAGCGCGCGCCCGAACACTCGCTTGGGGACCAGCGCCCGCCCCCTTTGAGAGCGACGGTTTGACGGTCCCTCCAATGCAAGGTAGGTGGCTAGGCGACATCTATGGCCGATCAACTGGAACTCTACGTCAAAATTTGGTGCCCATGGTGCGTCCGCGCCCGGCAATGGCTGGATGCCCAGGGTTATCGATACCAACTCCACGACGTGGAGTCCGACCCGGAGGCCTACAAGCGCATGATCGCCCTCTCCTCTCAGCGCTACACTCCCACCCTGACACTCAACGGCAAACACGTGCTCGCGGACTTCGGCCCTGAAGAACTCGCCCCTTTTCTCCGCAACCATCAATTTACCCCCTGAGAATGCCTGTCGGTCGCCGAGGCCACATTCTTTCCTCTCCGAGTTGTCTCCCGATTCCGTGCTCTTCCATTTCCTGATCATTCTCGGCTGCGCTTTGCTCTGTGTCGGGCTGCGCAGCTTTCCCAACTTTGTCGCCCAGAAACTCGCCACCCTCGGGATTCTGGCCACCTCGTTTCTCACCGGCTGGCTCCTCACAGGCCATTGGACGGTGGGCCTGTTCTGTGCGCTGAGCTGGCTGTTGCTGCCCTGGCTGGAAATCCTCACGCGCGTCCGGCGAGTGACCCTGCCCGTTGAGAAAAATCTGCGTCGCAAATCGCCCCCGCGCGCCGATGTCTTTCCCGCCCTGGGAGAACTCACCGAGGAGGTCGAGCTCCAGCAGTTTGAGTCATTGGAGGATTGCGGCTGGGACTCGGAGGATTCTCAGCAGTTCTTCAGGCTCTTTTACAAAGCGGAAGACCGCACCCAAGCCGCAGTTTGTATGGTGGAGCAGGACGGCCTCGCTTTCTGTTACCTCAGCCTTTCCTCCCGGGCCAGCGACGGGAAAATTTGGACCACTTGGGATTATCCCTTTACCTACAGCCTGAAATTGGTTCCCGAGTGGAAAATGAACCTCGTGCAAGCGGGCAAAAGTTTCGAGGAACTCTACGAAAGCCACCGGGCTTTTCTTCAATCCAACGGCGTGACCCCGGGGAGCCTTCTTGTCCTGGATCCGGGGGAAATCTCCTCCGAGATCCAAAAAGACCTGCGTACGCAGGTGGAGCACAACGTGGAAGTGGGGGTATTGGTCCAAACCGCCTCGGGCGAAGTGCGTTACTCCTGGCGCGGCCTCTTTTTCATCTGGACCCAGTTCCTGCGCGACCTTCTGCGCCCCTGGTAGGCTGGGAACATCCAATCCCGGCTCGGCGCTCCGTCTTGAGAACCGGAGCCGGCCCCCGCCGCAATCCCTCTTAAATTCAGTCGGGACGCCGCCCGAGAAAGAGCGGGATCTGGGCCGGTTTATGCTGCTTTTGGGGGGCATCCACGCACCCCATGAAACCGCGTATCCTCTCTCTGCACTCTCTCCTGGCTTGCAGTGGACTGCTCCCCGCCCTGGCCCTCGCGGAACCCGCCCCCCGACCGAGCCGCTCGATTTCTTCGAGAAAAAGATCCGGCCCATCCGCACGGAGAGCTGTTACAAATGCCATAGCCTCGAGCGAGGCAAGGCCAAGGGCGACCTGACGCTGGACACCCGGGGGGCCCTCCTCAAAGGCGGAAAAACCGGGCCGGCCATCGTCCCCGGGGCGCCGGACAAGAGCCTACTGATCACCGCAATCCACTACACGGATCCCGACATGCAGATGCCGCCCAAGGGGGAAAAACTCTCACCCGAGCAAATCGCGGATCTCACGGAATGGGTTCGGATGGGCGCGCCGGACCCGCGCTTGGAGGCCCGAGCGGCCAACGGGGAGAAACTCTCCGGGCTCACCGACAGAGCGCGGATGCACTGGGCGTATCAACCGCTCAGCAAACCCGCCATTCCCCGGAACAAAAACCAGCAGTGGTGCCGCACACCGGTGGACGCGTTCATCCTCCAAAAACTTGAGGAGAAAGGCATGGTGCCCGCCCCGGACGCGGAGAAAGAAACCCTCCTGAGGCGGGCTACTTACGATCTGATCGGGCTGCCACCCACGCCCTTGGAAGTCGAGGCATTCCTGCGGGACAACTCCCCCAACGCATTCTCCAAGGTGGTCGACCGCCTTCTGGCCTCCCCCCACTACGGGGAACGCTGGGGCCGGTTCTGGCTGGATACGGCCCGCTATTCCGACACGGCCGGGGGCAATCCCAACGCTGTGCGCACCGACGACTACCGGTTCCCCTACGCCTGGACCTATCGCGACTACGTCATCAAAGCCTTCAACGAGGACCGTCCCTACGACCAGTTTATCCTCGAACAACTCGCCGCGGACAAACTGCCCTCCGCGCAGTCCGACAAAACCAAACTCGCCGCCCTCGGTTTCCTCACCGTCGGCGAACGCTTCCGCAACCCGAACGACGTCATCAACGACCGCATCGACGTCGTCACCAAGGGTTTCCTGGGAATGACGGTCACCTGCGCCCGGTGCCACGACCACATGTTCGACCCCATTCCCACGGAGGACTACTACGCACTCCACGGCATCTTCGCATCGACACTCGAGCCGGCCGAAAAACCCCTCATCCTCTCCCCGAGCCAGGCGCAACTCGAAGACTTCAAGAAAAAGATGAGCGCCCTGGAAAAGGAAAACCTGGGCGTTTACTACCGGTTCCAAGAAAAGCAGCTTGAGGAATTCCAGTCCAAGGCGGGCGGCTACCTCATGGCCCTGCGGTTTTCCGCCAAAAAAGGCGGCCTCTCCGCCGAGGAAATCGAAGCCCGCAACCAGCTCATAGAATCCCTGAAACTCCAGCGCGATCTCCTCCCGCTTTTCGGCAGAAACGCGCGTCCGGACGACCCCGTCTTCGGCCCGTTCCGCGCGTTCGCGAATCTCAGCGAGGAGGATTTCTCCGCCAAAGCGCCCGAACTGGCGGCACAATTCGCCGCGAATTCCCAGGGCCGAAAAAAAATCAATCCCTGGGTCGCAAAAGCCTTTGCCGGCACGCCCCCCGGTTCCCTTCAGGCGGTGGCGGACACCTACACCCGCCTCTTCTCGGAGCTGAAACCCCAGCGGGCGGCCTACCTGGCTGCCCGGGAAACAGACCAACCGGTCACGGGCTTCGATCCCGACCTCATCCCGCTTCTGGAGGCCCCCCGGGAGGTGCTGCCCGCGTCAAAAATCGACCCCTTGGTCCTGAGGGACTTCGCGCAAAAACTTCCGCGGCAGATCAGCGGCCGTGTCCCGTTTGTTTTCGCGAAAATGAACGAACTCGAGCTCACCCACCCGGGCGCCCCGGCCCGGGCCATGCTCGTCGCCGACGCCAAAAAAGCCAAGGACTCGCCCGTGTTCATCCGCGGCCAAGCCGAGAACAGAGGCGCCCTGGTGCCACGCCGCTTCCTCGAAGTGCTCTCGGAAGGCAAACCCGAGCCCTTCAAGGAAGGCAGCGGCCGCTTGGAACTCGCCCAGGCCATCGCCAGCAAATCCAACCCCCTCACCGCCCGCGTCCTGGTCAACCGCACTTGGATGCACCACTTCGGGGAGGGATTCGTGCCAACCCCCGACGACCTCGGCACCCAAAGCGAAGCCCCCAGCCACCCCGAGCTGCTCGATTACCTCTCCGTCTTCTTCATGGAAAACGGCTGGTCGCTCAAAAAACTCCACAAACTCATCCTGCTCTCCCGGGTTTATCAGGAGAGCAGCCGCACCCTTCCCCTGTTTGAGGCCATCGACCCGGAAAACCGCCTGCTCTGGCGCGCCAACATCCGCCGCCTCGACTTCGAATCCACACGCGACTCGCTCCTGGTGTTCAGCGGGAAACTCGACCGCACCCTGGGCGGCAAACCCGTCAATCTCACCGACGAACCCTACAGTTACCGGCGCAGCGTCTACGGTTACATCGACCGCGGCAACCTGCCCGAAATCATGTCCCAGTTCAACTTCAGCGACCCGCAGATGCCAAACTCCAAGAGGATCTCCACGGTCGTCCCGCAGCAGGCCCTCTTTCTCATGAACAGCCCCATGTCGGTCGATGTCGCCCGCCGCATCATCGCGCGCCCCGAGGTCGCCAGCGTGCCGGACGACCTCGGCCGGGTCTTCGCCATCTACCGCATCATGTTCCAGCGCAACCCGACCCCTCAGGAAATCCGGCTCGCGCTCGAATTTGTCGGCAGGGAAATCAAACTCCAACCCGGCCTTGAGAACGCCGCGGAGACCCCTGAACACCGCAAAACCATCGCCCGCCAGACTGCGCGGCTCGTGAACAAAAACAAATCGGGGCGCGCCAGCGCCACTCGTCCCATCCAGAACGAAGGCGAATTGGTGGTAAGAAAGCCTCTGACCCCCTGGGAAACGCTGGCTCAATCCCTCCTGCTCACAAACGAGTTGGCGTACTTGAACTGAGCCCGAGCCCGGCGCGCCCGCCGCAAAAAACGCGGTGCACTTCTTGCCGAACGGTTCCGCGCCTGCTTTGTCAGAGGGACGTGCGTTTTTCCCTTCTCCTCCTCGCTGGTGCCCTGATGGCTTTCCAACCGCCCGCCTTGCTCGCGGCGGCGCCCGCCGCGTCCCTGCCGATAAAAACCGTCTTCCAGGGCGAGCAAAAGTTCGAGCAACTCCTCAAACAAGCCCCGCGATGGAAATCACTCCCCCTGGGCGACCGCATCGCGGCTGTCGGCCTGGCCCTTTGTGGCACGCCCTACAAGGGATCCACACTCGAGATCGACGACCACATCGAGGCGCCCTCGGTCAATTTGAACGGCCTGGATTGCTGGACCTTCTTTGAAACGTCGCTGGCTTTCGCCCGGATGCTGGAGGAACCCTCCGAGAACTGGACCCCGAAGACCCTCCTCCGCTACATCGAAGTCGACCGGTACCGCGGCGGCAAATGCGACGGGTCCTACCTCTCGCGCCTTCATTATCTGGAGGAATGGATCCTCGACAATGCGGAGCGCGGATGGGTCGCGAACCTCACCCGCTCGCTGGGAGGCCACCGGGTCCAGCATCCCGCCACCGAGATGACCATTCACTGGAAAAGCTACCGTTACATGCGCGCCAACCCGGCCGTGCGCCGGGGCATCGAGGCCATGGAGGAACGCGTGGCCCGGCTGCCCATGGAGCACATCCCGAAGTCCGACGTCGCAGCCATCGAACCCCGCCTCCGCAGCGGAGACATCCTCTGCATCACCACGCACGACTCGGGTGGGATCGGCACCTCGCATGTCGGCCTCGCTTACCGCGCCGCCGACGGTCAACTCCACTTCATGCACGCCTCGGCCCCGCGCAACCACGGCAAGGTTCTCGTCGACGCACGTTTGAGCCAATACCTCCACAGCTTCAGCAGCATCGCGGGCATCATGGTGGCCCGCCCCCTCCGGTAATCCAGCCGGGCCGGAGAACCCCGCGCCGGAGACTCCGCCGCCGGCAAGCGCCTAGGGACGGCCGCGGTCCCACAGCTCAAGAATCTCCTCGGCACGCAACGCCCTGCCGTAAAATGCGAATTCGTCCATCGCCCCGTTGAGATGCCGAATCGCCATGCTGTCGTCCGTGGCGCGCACGTTCCAGTTGCCTAGGTCCGCCACACCCACCTTGAGCGGGTGGAGCAGAAAGGGGACGCGGCGGCTTTCCACACCGTCGACGTAGTGCAACACCTGTCCGGAGACGGCGTCGATCACCACGGCGAGGTGAACCCATTGGCCCAGGCGCTCCTGCGAGAAAACAACGGGCGAATCATAGTCGCCGGCGCTCACGGAGTCGTACCGGGCCAGCCCGAGGCGGACCCCGCCGTTGCGCAGAAGTTGCCAGTGAACCCCGCCCTGGCTCCATTTCTCACTCATCATCAGCCCGCTAAAAGGGCGTTCCAAGGCGTCCACGCGGATCCACGCGGCCAGCGTCAGGCTGGAAAATTCCCCGGGCACTTCCACCCGGATCCGGTCCGCCAAGTTGCGGAAATGAAAGGCGGGTTTGCCGGCCCAGCGGCCCTCGGTCCGCCCCCCGCCCACCACAGCGCCGTCGGCGCCGCGCATTTGCGGACTCGCCGCCTCGGCCCGGTTCAACGTGCCCTCGGAATCGTTCTCGGTCTCGAAGTCGAATCGAATGAGCAGCGACGGGTCTTGGTTCCATCGGCGACCCGCCGCGCGCCATTTCTCGAGCCGGGCATGCCACTGGGACGACGCCCGCAACGCCAAGTCGTCCGGATTGTGGAAGGCGGCGGAGGGCGCCAGCGCAATGGACCGTAGCTGGCGTTTGGAGAGAGCAACGGCGCTGCCCGGGGCCAGGCGCCGCAATTCACCGGCGTCCGCCTTCAACTGCATTTCACCGCGGAACACATGAATTTCGCAGCCTTCGGCGGCCACATGAAGCCCGTAGGACGCGCCGGGATCCACCAAAGCACCCTCGGGCGTGCCCATGCGGAACCCGCGCGCCTGAGAGGGCACCTCCGCAAGCAGCCGCCCGGATACGCAGTAAGCCTCCGAGGAGGAAATGAGCTGGAGCTCGGCGGGCCCCTCCAGCACAAGGCGGGCGCCGGAAAAGAAATCAATTTGGATGAGCCCGGACTCCAGGCGCACCCAGCCCGGCCCGAGGGAGCTTCCGACTTGCGGCTGAGGCGCGTTGCGCGCCCAACGCGCGTCGGCGCTGCGGGCCAGCAGAGCGATGGCGCGCGTGGTGGTTTCGAGACGGGCGGAGGGAGCGCTGGGCTGGGGCACGCCGAATTTCAGCGCCCCCAAAGCGCCAAGCCCCGCCGCCAGGAGAAGAGCGCAAACCGCCCAGATCCGCCAACGGCCTTCCGGGGCGGACGCCGCTGCCGGAACAGGCAGGGGAACAGCGCCCCCCGGCGCGAAGTCCTTGAGCAGCGCGTCCATCTGCCATTGATCCAGCAGTTCATGCCCCAGATCCGGGCGCGACTGGAGCAAAGCGAGCAACTCCGCGGCTTGGCCTTCGCTGAGGGTGCCGCGCAGATACCCGTCCACCAACCGGTCGAAAGGGGTGGGTTCCATGTCAGGCGGGGGAAGATGCGGGGTTCTTCCCGAGGCAGGCTCGAAGTTTTTCCCGCACCCGGCACAGGGCACGACAGACGGTGTCGGACTTCATCTGGAGTTGCTCGGCGATGTCCTGGGCGGAGAGTTCCTCGAAATAATAACGCTCCACCAGCGAGCGGCTCTTGTCGGGGAGCTTGGCCAGGCAGACCCTCAGAGCCGCAAGCTGGTCCTCGTCGGATTCATGGGCCGCGGCCCCATCGCGCTCCTCCGCGAGTTGGCGGACATGGTCGGCGAGTTTCTGGATGTTCTCGGGCATCTGCCGGGTGCGTTCCCGCCAGAGCCGAAGCGCCACATGGCGGGTCATGGTCGTCAGGAGGGGCCGCAGGTCGCGCTCCAGATCCCAGCGCTCTTCTTTGCCCAGGAACTCCAGGAAAACCTGCTGCACGATGTCCTCGGCCAAGCCGGGCCAAGGCGCGTTCCGGATCGCCACGCTCCTCACAAATGCGTGGTGAAGCAAAAAAGCCTGCGCCGCCCGGGTGTCTCTCGCGTCCATCCGCCGAGGTTACCCCAAGGAGCCGCCCGAGGCAGACAAGATTTTTCCCTCTGCAACGCCCGTGCCGGGGGTGTTCCTCAAGGAGTCCGCCCCTTGCGGATCGACAGAACAAAGCCCGCCGGGAGAGTTCCCCCGGGAAGCTACATCCCCCCCGATGGCGCGCACTTTTCGGCGCCCCTCAAACGCGCCTCGGCCCGGCGACAGTCCAGGCGGAATCCGCTCCCCGTGGCAGGCTTCCTGCCTCTCTTACGAACCCTTCTTCAAAAAAAATCCGGTCAATTGCCCCACCCAAAGACATACGCCTCCGGATGGACCCCGCTCCCCCAACGCCCCTGCATCCCGAGTCCCGACAGTCGAATTTCGTCGAGAGCCTCACCGCCTCCCACGAAAAACTCCTCGGTTACCTGCTTTCCCTCCTGGGCCGCTGGCACGACGCCCAGGACGTCCTGCAAAGGGCCAGCCTCGTCATGTGGCAGAAATTTGACTCCTTCGAACCCGGCACCGATTTCATGGCATGGGCCAGCACCATCTGCTTTTACGAAGCCAAAAACTTTCAGCGCCTCGCCGCCCGCTCCCCGTTTTCATTCAGCCCGGAACTCCTCGAAACCCTCTCCCGGGAGCGCCTGGCGGATCTCCCAAAACAAGACCGGCGCATGCAGGCGCTTGAACACTGCCTCCGCGGGCTCCCACCCGAACCACGCCGCCTGCTCGAAGCCGCCTACAGCTCGCACGGGGGCATCGCCGAGATGGCCGGGCAAATCAACCGCGCCCCGCGCACCCTCTACAACAAACTCACTCATCTGAGACGCCTGCTCGCCCAATGCGTCCTGCGCCGTCTTGAGGAGGAAAACGCATGAACCCCGACCTTCGCCACCGTCTTTGGGAACTCTTTGCCGCACACGCCGAGGGTACCCTCGACGCCCCGCAACACGCCGAGCTCGAAGAGGCGCTGCGATCCGATCCCGAGGCCCGGAAACTCTGGTTCCTTCATCAAGACCTCGAAATCGGCCTCCACTCCCAACTGCCAGCCTCCTCCGCCGCCACCCCGCCCGCACCCTCCGCGTGGCGCCGCCAACGTCCCCTGGCCGCAGCCGTCGCCGCGGGAATCGCCATCGGCGCCCTGAGCACCTCCGCTCTTTTCGCCACCATCGGCCCGCTGACCGCGCGCGTCACCCAACTCCTTCGGGAATCATTCGAAGCCGGGCCCGCCCCGCTCCACACCGGCATGCCTTTGCGCCCCGGAACGTGGGGAGGCGATTCCACCGAGGTCTCCGGACCCGCCGAAGAGATCCAGCCCGTCCGCGGGAAAAAAATGCTGCGTTTCCTCACGGCCCAATACGAGGGCGGCGTCCAGAAAACGGGGTACAACAGCGATCTCCACCGCGTCCTCGACCTCCAGGAACACTCCAAAGACCTGGCCGGGGGCAATGCGTGGATCACTGCCGAAGCCTGTTTCCGAGCCGCCGCCTGCGCCGAACCCGGGCGTTACCTCTGCGGCATCGAGCTGCGGGCACTCTCGGATCTCCCGGAGCAGGGAGGCGAAAACGCCATGTGGCGTCGCATCTTTGCCGAACAACGCGCCTCCTCAAACACCTCCGGCGTCCCCCAAAACGTCAGTCGCAGCGAAGCCCTGCTCCCGGCCGGCGCACCCAACTGGACGCGTCTGCGCAACGACCTCCACCTCCCCCCCGGCACCCGGTACGTCCTCGTCACGCTGCACGCCATGGACGCCCAGGCCGCGGCACGCAAAGCCCCCCCCGAGGAAGTCCATTTTCCCGGCCATTTCATGGACGACATCCAGATCTCCCTGAGCGTCGGACGGCCCATGCCCTGAGCGACGGGCGGCCCCCCCTTCCCCCCCAGCCTTCCCATGCAACGCGTCACTTCCCTTTTCCTGCTGATTTCCGCGGCCGCCCTGCGCGCAGCGCCCCCCTCCGCACCCACGGCCGCGCTCCCCGAAAAACATCGGGCCCTGCTCGAGAGCCACTGTCAGAGCTGCCACGGAGCCGAGAAACAAAAGGGCAAGTTCCGTGTGGATGACCTCCCCTTCTCCATCACCGACATCGCGTCCGCCGAGCGCTGGCAAAAGGTCCTTAACGCCCTCAACTCCGGCGAAATGCCCCCGGAGGAGGAAAAGCAGCCGGCCGCCGTCCAAAAAACCGACTTTCTCGACGAGCTCACCCAAACCCTCGTCACGGCCCGCCGGGCGCTCTCGGATCAGCACGGGGTCATCGCCCTGCGCCGACTCAACCGGCGCGAATACAAGAACACCCTCCACACGCTGCTGGGAGCCACCCTCGACGTGAGCGAGCTGCCCGCCGACACCCGCCCCGGAGGCTTCGACACCGTGGGCGCGAACCTGTTCCTTTCCTCAAGTCAGTTGGAGGGATACGAGGCCCTCGCAAAGGAAGCGCTTGAGGACGCATTCGCCCAGCGCACCGCCGCGGGGGGCGAAAAAAAACTGCGGTTTGAGGCCGAAAACACCTTGGCCGGCTTCAAGAAAAGCAACCACGAAGCCCACCTCAACCACAGCCGCGCCGCCTCGTGGCTCAAGGCCTTCGAGCAGGCCATAGCGCGCCCAGAAAACGCGACTCTGGTCGCCGAGCTGCGCAAAACCCACGGCTCTGGGGAAGGGCTTCGGCATCAATGGGAGAAAATCCCGGGCGCACCCCATCCCGAAAAATACGGGCTTCCGAACAACGTGTTCCTCATCCAGGGCTTTCTGACCGCCGACGAATTCGTGCCGTATGAGCAGAGCTACCTTGCGATGCCCGGCCTCGACACGGGCGCCTACCTCACCCGGCCCTTCTCCAACCTGGGCCGACACTCCAACAACGCCCTTTTCCTGCCGGGCATCCCCGCCGACTGGCCCCCGGGCGACTACACCATCCGCGTCCGCATCGGCGCCACCCCAGAGGCGCCCCCCGAGCGCCGCTTCATCGAGTTCGGAGTCAACCACAGCGTCGATCGGTCGCCCTTCCTGAGCACCCACGAGGTGACCGGCACCCGGGACAACCCACAGATCCTGGAATTCCGCCACACCCTCCACTCCAAGTTCCTCAAGGAACGCGCCCGCAACCTCTTTATCCGGGAACGCGGCCTCGGGATTTTCAACAAATCCGTGGATTACTTCCGTGAAATGCGGCGGCAAAACGGCGTCGGGCCGGAGCTGGCCCTGTGGGTGGACTGGATCGAGATCGAGAAGATCCCGACTCCCGAGGAGGCCACGCCGCCGGGGATCCGCGCCCTGACAGGCATCTCCCTCGACCCCAAATCGCCGCCCCCCACCGAGGAGCAACTCCGCGAAGCCCTCACCCGGTTTGCCACCGAGGCCTACCGGGGACTCCCCCCGCGGCCGGAATCCCTCGCGCGCCTGGTCCAAATCCACCGGGACCGCCTCCAGCTTGGCGCCACACCGCGCGAGGCGCTTCGGGACACCCTCGCCGTGCTCCTCACCTCCCCGCGTTTTCTCTACCGCACCGAACCCGAACCCCAGGAGGCGCACCGCCCCCTCACGCCCTTGGAACTGGCCTCCCGGCTTTCCTACTTCCTCTGGGGCGCGCCTCCCGACCCGGCCCTGCGCGCCGTCGCCGACTCCGGGCAACTCGCCAACCCCGAGGTGCTGCGCTCTGAAACCGAGCGGCTCCTCGCCGACCGGCGCTCCGAGGAGTTCCTCGACGGTTTCCTCTCCCAGTGGCTCTCCCTCGAGCGCCTGGATTTCTTCCAGTTCAACCCCAAGCGGTTCCCGCGTTTTGACGCCAACACCAAGGCCGCGGCGCGCGCCGAGGTGCTAGAAACCTTCGGCCACCTCCTCCGCGAAAAGGCGCCCGTCACCGACCTGCTCAAATCCGACTACGTGGTCGTCAACGGCCTGCTCGCCTCTTATTACGGACTCGAGGGCGTGCAAGGCGACACCTTCAGAAAGGTCGCGCTGCCGCCGAACTCCGCGCGCGGCGGGCTTCTGGGAATGGCCGCCATCCTCGCCATGGGCAGCAATGGCGAACGCTCCAACCCCGTCGAACGCGGCGCCTGGGTGCTGCGCAAACTCCTCAACGATCCGCCTCCGCCCGCGCCCGCCAACGTGCCGGAAATCAACCGGCTCGCCACCCGGGTGCTCACCACGCGGGAACGCCTGCAGGCCCATCAAGAAAGCCCCCAGTGCGCCAGCTGCCACCGCAAAATCGATCCGATCGGATTCGGCCTCGAAAACTTCGACGCCGCGGGTCAATGGCGCACCGAGGACAGCTACACCGCCCTGGATGCGGCAGGAAAACCCGATCCCAAGGCGAAAAAAACCTGGGCCATCGAGCCGGCCGCCGCCCTGTATAAGGGCCCCGCCTTCTCAAGCTACCACGAAATGCGCGATCTCATCGCCGCGCGGAAGGAGGCATTCGCCCGGGGTCTCACGGCCGCCCTGCTCGAATACGCGCTCGGACGCCCCTGCGGTTTCAGCGACGAGCCCCTGCGCGAATCCATCGTCGCGCACTCCAGCCAGCGCGGCTTCGCCGCCCGGGAATTCTTGCACGCGCTCATCCAGAGCCAAGCCTTCCAAACCAAGTAACCCTTTATGCACAACGCCCTCCCCCGCCGCCGTTTCCTGCAAACCAGCACCGCTCTCATCGCCCTGCCCTTCCTCGAATCCCTGGGCTTTCGCCGGTTCGCCTCCGCCACCACGGCCCCGGTCCCCCATCCCAAACGCCTCCTGTTCATCGGCTTCGGATGGGGTGTCACCGAGGAATCCTGGTATCCGAAGCAAAGCGAGAAAGGGCCCGGCTACACCCTCAGCGCGGGGCTCGCCCCGCTCGAACGCCACAAGGCCGAATTCAGCATCGTCCAGGGCCTCGCCAACCGCTACACCACCAACGGCCACTACGGCAGCACCTTCTGGCTCACCGGCGCCAACGAGTTCGGCGAGCCCGGACAAAGTTTTCACAACGGCATTTCCGTCGACCAGATCGCCGCCGCGCACCTCGGCAAAGACGTCCGGTTCGACTCTCTTTGCCTCGACTGCGGCGCGGCCGCCTCCAAGTCCGGACACGGCCCCGGGCTCTCACTCTCTTGGGACTCGCGAGGCAAACCTATCGGCGGCCCGACTCATCCCGTGGAGGCCTTTCACCGGCTCTTTGCCAAGGACTCCACGCCGCTCGACCAGCAAAAGGCGATGTTCGCGCAGCGGCGCAGCATTCTTGACCATGCAATGGAGGAAGCGCGCGACCTCCAGCGCACCCTGGGAAAAACCGACAACGCGAAATTGGACGAATATTTTCAGGGGATCCGCGACATGGAAACCCGGCTCAGTCGCGACGAAAAATGGCTCGGGATCCCCCGGCCCGAAGCGCCTCTTCACGAGCCTCAACCGGGCTTGGCCGGATACGAGGAAATCAAACTCATGTACGACATCATGGTCGCTGCGCTGCAAACCGACAGCACGCGCGTGCTGACCTACCGCCTGCCGGTGAGTTCCCTGCTGACCAGCCTCAACGTCACCATGGACTCCCACACCATGAGCCATTACCACCAACCCCGCGCCGAGGCGCTCGAGGTCTCCCAAAAACGGGATTTATCCCAGAGCGAACTGCTCGCCCATCTGCTCGACCAACTCAATGCCGCCAAACAACCCGACGGCAGCTCCCTGCTCGACCACACCACCGTGGTCTACGGCAGCAACATCCGCACCGGTCACAGCCTCGACAATTGCCCCACCCTGATCGCCGGACGCGGCGCAGGCTTCCAACTCGGCCACAACCTCGTCCTCCCCAAAGACACCCCGCTCTGCAACGCCTGGCTCACCCTGCTCCGCGGCTCCGGCGTCGAGGTCGAGCGTCACGGCGACAGCACCGGCATCCTTCCCGCGCTGCTCGCCTGACCCCGGCGCCCCGGGGTGCCGGAGCGGTGTCCGCCGGAGGCTAGAGCGTGCCGCACAGTGATTTGAAAACGGCCGCTTCCCTTCGTGGAGCTCAGCCAGGAGGTCCGGAGAAAAGCGCCCACGGGTGCCAGTTTTTTTCGGAGAACGCAACCGCCCGAGCCCGGAGTTCCGCTCCGGGCTCAGGCGAGCAGATCCTTGCCCACCCGCGCCTCCTCGACCCCGGTCATGCGCATCTCCAGTCCTTGGAACAGGAAACTAAATCGCGCGTGATCGATGCCCTGCAAATGCAGAAGTGTGGGACGGTCGGCTTTGGGCGAAGGGCGCAACGGTCCGGGCCGGAAGGTCTCCCGGATCAATGCGTCGATTGGATGGCCGGGCCTTCCCGGGATGTGCGGACGCTTTGGAGGGACACGACGGGGGAGGTCGAAACCCGATTCGCGCGGGGAAGCACTTCCGGGTTCCGAATCCAGTTTCGACCCCAGACCGGCGCAACCCTCAAGGAGATGATCCCCCACGGCTCACGCATCTAAAAAGACGCAAGGGAGCGGCGCGCGGGCGCTGTCGCTTGAAGCCGAACTCCGAGGTTTCAGAGAGAGATTATTTTCACGCGGACGCACCGGGGATCGCGGAGGGATTTTTGGAAATTGACGAACCCAAAGGCTTTGCACTTTCGCCCATTCAGTCATTCCGCTGGAACTTCGGCTTCAGGTTGAATTTAGCGGCGCTCGCGCGGGGGCTCTGATGCCGGAGACATCTCAGCCTGATGCAAGAGGCATCGGAGGTTGCAGCAAACACCTGAGGTGGTCGAGCGCCAGCGACACCACCGGAACCCGAGCCCCACGATTGCGCGGCACCCAGGCAGGGGTGCCAGAACACAGGGTCCGTTCCGAGCAGATGGGTGACGGCTTCTGCCACCCCTCGGCGGGGTGGAATGTTTCCGGGGGGGGCCTCGTTCCGGCGGTGTCGCTTCGCTCGAGCGTTGGCCACAACCTCTGTTCCCTCCGGGAACAATCCCCTCCGGCCTGCTGCGCGCTCAGAGAAATTGTGCGTCCCTCTTTTCATTCGCTCCACACATCCGGGAAGCGCCCCGCGTAATCTTTCCAGTTTCGCCTCGTCCTCCCCTCGAAGCCTAGCGAGAAGATCGCGTTCCGCGCGTCCTTCCGGCGTGAACACCGGCACGGCGGTGCGTGGGTTGCTCAACTGAGGCGGCGGCGCCAACGCGTAAACGCGCTCAGGCGCCGCGCTCGCGGTGACTGCCTTGAACTGGGGAGCCACGAGGCCGGGAAGCCTCGATGTCTGCCCTTGCGAGGGAGTGTGTGAGCGGCCAAAAAAGGCCCGCGACCGCAAACACTCGGCAGAATACAACCGCCTCGACAGAAGAGACTTTCGTCCGTTCTCGTCCACCGCCTGGGGGGATGTCTGCGGCCCTGAAGAAGAGGGCTCTTCCCGCGCGATGAGCCCCGTGTCAAAGCGGATGGCAGGCGATGTGCTTCCTGGAACTCCTGGCCTTCCACCGAATCCCTCCCAGTCCCCTGCGAGCCGATGCCACCCCGGAGCGCTGTACCTATTCCATGCGACAAGACTTCCCCTGCCGACGGGGTATGCTTCCCACACTCCCCCCGTGCCGCAATGTCCACATCCCATTCTCGGAGCGCCGAGGAGAAAAAATCCCCCGCGCCGCCCCCCCCTTCACCCCGGTGTTTCTTCGGATGCCAGGCGGCGTCAATTCCATGCTTTCACACTGGTTGCCGTGCTGGCGGTGCTGGCCCTGCTGCTCGTGCTGATCCTGTCGATCGCCTCGGTGCTCAACGTTGAAACCCGCGCCAGCGCCACGGGCAAGGATCTCCTGCTGGCCCGGCAAAACGCCCTACTGGGGCTCGACACGGCCATTTCGCAACTCCAGCAATACGCCGGCAAGGACCAGGCGGTGACCTTTCCCGCCACAACCTTTTTCCCGACCAAAGACGTCACCAATGGCTCCGGGGATCTTTTCGACAGCCCCCGCTTCGGTTACCGGCAGCAGGCCCGCACCGCGCGCCGCGGGACCTATCTCACCCCGGCGGAGCGCTCCGGATGGGACACGGCGCTCAAGGACTGGTGGAACAACAACAACCAGCCACGCAATCCGCGCTGGGTCGGGATCATGGACGCATCCCTGCGGGTGGACCGCGCGTCCAACCCGATCACCGCCCCGGCCGCCCTGGCTGCGCAAGTCTACGAGACGAACCCGGCCACCCAGTTTGGCGAACCCAAACGCGACCAGCTCCCCGTCTGGCTCGTCAGCGGAAACGAACGCTTCCACATCGATCAGGACACGGGGTGGGTCACCGATTCCTCCGGCACCCGTGTGGGCGAGGGCCAATATCCCGCCGATTACCAAACCCCGGACCAGCCCCTTTCGGATCCCGCCGCGGATGAATCCGTGCTCTGGCTGGTGGGCTCCGGCAGCGCCACGCCGCCACAAGGCGCGGCGGACGGCATGGAGGGCCGCGTCAAGGTGCGCAAGCAGCGCTTGGAAGTGAGCAAAAACCCGGGCACCGCGCCTGTCCTCACCGGGCATTACGCCTACTGGGTCGGGGACGAGTCGACCAAGGCAAATTTCGCCGTGCGCGACCCGTATTTCCAGGCTGAGCCCGGCAGCTTGGATTACCGCAACCGGCTGCAGGTTCCGCAACGGATCGCCTGGGAGAACCTCAACGGATTCCAGACGGCGACCTTCGACATCAACGACGCCAAGCTCCAAAACATCAGCACCTCCCGGGAGATCGGCCTGATGGAACGGAGGAACACGGCGGAGATCAAGGAGGCCGCCCGGGCAAACTTCCACGCCCTGACGACGTTCTCCAAGAGTCTCCAGACCGACACCGCGCTGGGCGGACTAAAAAAGGATCTGACGGTGTTTTTTGAAGGCAACGGCGGCAACCACGCCCGTCCTGGATGCCTCCCGGTATCTTCCGCGGGATCCGCGTGTGGGCGCGGTCAACAACGGGTTCCCGGCTTCCACGCAGAACCTGCCTCTCTGGGGCGATTTGAAGTCCTGGCACGACGCACTGGCCAACGGAGGCGGCGCGGCCCAGCCGCGACCGGGCATGGCGCCGGTGTTTGCCAACTACCAGCTCTTCTTCGCCGTCACGCATCAGGGGGGCCTGCTCCAGTTCCACGTGATTCCCATGATCGCGCTCTGGAACCCGTTTGACGCGCCGCTGGCCTCCACCACCTACACCCTGCGCTGGCGGCACAACTGGGCTTTCACCGACTGGGCCGTCGGAACCCTCAACCCGGCTTATTCCGACCCGACTCCGGCCGAGAACGCCGCCGGTTACGCCGACGGCAAAAAGCTGGGCGACTATTTCCTGAGCCCGCAGACCCCGATGGGATGGTACGCTCCCGGGCAGAAGAACTTCGGCACCAGCTTCGCCGCACTTTGGAGGAACACCCGGCCCTGGTATTGGTTTTCTCCGTTCGACACGGCCCAGGGCGCTGGCAGCCTCACCTCTGTCCCCAACCCCGACAGCCCGAACGCCACTTGGGTTCCCTACCAGTTCACCACGGGTTTTGATCCGGGCGAGGTGAAGGTTTTCACCGTCGACGGAATGCAGCAGGTCGACCCCAAGAGGCTCCATGACGGGACCACCTTTGTGCAGATGAGCAACCGTTTCGACCCGCAATTTCCGGACTCCTACTATTTTAACCTCGCCCAGAACATCGGCCGAGGCCCCTTCAACCAAGCGCCCTTGGCGACGGATGAGGTGCGCTGGCATGGCGTCCTGCCCCACGGATCGATCCCCAAGCTCAACTCCCTGGAGCTCCGGGCCGAGGGGCAGGTGCTCTGGCGGAACTACTTCACCGGGGGCTTGGGGGAGTGGTACAAGGCCATCAACGGGTCGTTCGATCCGGCCAACCCCCTGGGTGAAGGCAAAGGCGCTCCCTCGAAACCCGCAAATTGGAAGAGGGTCTACGAGCTTTCCCAATGGCGTGGCATCCCCAAGGGCGCAAGAGACACCGTCGCCGAGAAGGACTCTCCGATTGTGGGGCTTTATCGCGCGCAAATCGCCCCTTTTCTCGTGCCACCCGACGCGGTCCGCAGCGACGGGGACTACATGAAGGACGGCCTCGCTCTCTTCTACCGCGGGTTCGCCACTTTCAATCTCTTTGCCAAATCCACCGATCCGATTCGGGATCTCGATCTGGCCCGATCCGGCAAATGGGGCGGTGAAAACGCGGACGGCTTTCGCACGCTGCAAAGCATCAGGGCGGAGAACAACAACGCCCAACAAACCGAACCGATGCGGTGGGACGACGGCCATGTGCTCTCCGCGGCCGGCGGCGCCCGCGGGTTCGCGCTGCTGGGGTGGCGGCAGACCGACGCGTTCGACAACACAAGCATCTCCGTGCTGCCCGCCCGTCATGTGCGACGCCCCCAAAGCCATCTCCTCTCCCTAGGCCAACTCCAGCAGGCCAACCTCTCCCCCTCTTTCTGGCAGCCCAGCTTCCCCATCGCCAACAGCGAGGCATCGCCCTACGTGGACCGCGCAGCCGCCGCCGGCCTCCAATCCTACACGATCCGAAACGTGCCCGCCGCGGTGGGAATGGACAAGATGCTCTGGCCCAATTCGGCCCTCTTCGACAAGGCGCAGACCTTCCCCAACAACGCCGCCAACGACTTTGTCGACCTTTCCTATCTCCTCAACGAGAACCTCTGGGACTCCTATTTCCTCTCCTCCGTCCCGCAGTCGGGCCCGGTGGCCACCGACAACACGCTCCCCCTGCGCAACGGTCTTCACCGGTTCCGCGCGGACGCGCGTCCCACGCCCGCCGAGGCCCGGGACCCGGCGACGTGCGCGGCCGACCTGGAAAACCTCGGCGCCCTCAACGTCAACAGCACCTCCGAGGAGGCTTGGAAAGCCCTCCTGACCGCCTTCCGCGGACTCACCATCTCAGGCGGCGGCAACAGCAACCCGCCCTCCACGGTCCCCGTGTCGCGAACCCTCGAGCCTGCGGGCGGCCCCATCCAGTTCGGCCCGAGCGGCGCCACCCCCGCCGATTTCGGCGCCAACAGCACCGGCGCCCGCAACTACGAAAAGCTCTTTCTCGGGTTCCGCTCCCTGAGCGACGCGCAGATCCAAACCCTCGCGGAGCGCATCGTCGACGAGATCCGCCTGCGCGGCCCGTTTCTTTCCCTGGCAGACTTTGTCAACCGCCGCCTCACGCGCCCCGACAACACCAACGGAACCTGGACCTCCGCGCGGACCATGAACAGTCTGGGTCACGGGGGCATAACAATCCCGCCCATCGGGGCCGCTTACAGACCGCTGGCCGGCATGTCTGGAATCAACGGGGCCCTGCAACGGGCGCTGAATCTCTCCGGGATCAACGGCGGCATGAACTACCCGGGCAATGCCAACGACGCCGACGCCGTCAGCGACCGGGTGTTCCGGGTGGATACCACCGTGGGCCGCTCCGTCTCGGGGAGGCCCATGCAAATCTCCTCCGATCCCGCGACTTATCTCGACACCGAGCATCTGGCAGGAGTGCCCGCAGTGGAGGTAGGCCAACTGCTCTCGCACAGCCCGGGCTTTGTCACGCAGGGCGATCTCCTGGCCATGCTCGGGCCGGCGCTCACCCCGCGGGGTGACACCTTTCTGGTCAGAACCTACGGCGACACGGTCGACTCCAAAGGCAACATTCTCGCCCGCGCCTACCTGGAGGCGGTCGTCCAAAGAATCCCGGAGCCGGCGACGCCAGCGGGCAGAAGCGGCGAGGACCGCTGGCGGCCCACCGACCGTTTCGGTCGGAAATTCAAGACCGTCCATTTCCGTTGGCTGCGTCCCGAAGAGGTTTAACCATGCAAAGCCCTGCCCGCTCTCAATCCCGCCGCTCCGCCGCCCGCTCACCCCGCGAAGGATTCACCCTGGTCGAACTGCTCGTGGCCATGAGCATTCTCGGCGTTATCATCGGGCTATCGACCCAGCTCCTTAACGGCGTGGGCCGCGCGTCCCAGGTCCGGGGCGCGACGGACATCGCGGCCAGCGCCACAATGTCCGCGCGCGTCGAGGCGCTCGCCTCCGGATACGGCGCCCTGCTGATGATCGACAACGGCCCCGACCCGGAACGCAAGCTCCGGAGACTCCTGGTCTTGCGCTACACGGACACGCCGGTTCCAAATGACCCGTTGGCCAACACGGTCGAGGCCGGAAACCCGATTCTCCTCCCGCAGGGGGCTTTTCTTCATCCGGACGCCTCCTCGGGCCTCACTCTTTTCAGTCCCGCTTCTTGCCCGGCAGGGCAACCCACCGCGGCGAATGAGTTCTACTACGTCAAGCTGGGCGGCAACGGACAGCTGAGCCGCCCTACGGCGGTGCGCATGGTGTTCGGCCCCGGCGTCATGGACGGCGCAGGAAACCTCACCGTTCCGGACGCGATGAGGGCAGGCAGAAGAGGGTTCTGGCTGAGGATGAACGGGCGCCCCGTGTATCTTCGCTCGGAGGAGGACGTCTCGTCATGAGACGTCGCTCTTTGTTGCGATGCCTTGCCAAGCGAGACGGGTTCTCCCTGGTGGAAGTTGTGCTCGCTCTTGCCATCGTGGCCATGTCTCTGCTCTCCGTGGTGGGGCTTTTCAGCCGACTCTGTCAATCCTCTGCCGACAACACGGACCGCAGGGAACACGCGGAGGCGCTCGACTCCCTGCGTGGTCACCTCAACGAATCCGTCGGCTTCACTCGAACCCTCGCAGCCATTCAGGCGGCCAGCCCGGATGCCCCGTGGTCTCTCTGGCACCTCACCTACCACGCGGATTCAGACGGGAACCCCGACCCCGCCGCGGGGCGCGTCGTCAGCGCATGGTTTGAGACGCCCCCCGAGAACATCTCCGACTACGAGCGCGCCCGATCGGGCCGGTGGCTGCGGGTCCAGCTCTCGCAGGCCGTCCCCACCGCTCCCGGTCCGGACCCGGCGCTCCTGCTGCTCAAAGCCGAGATTCGATCCGCCCCTGGCTTGGGCAATTCCGCGCCCAACTCCAGCCTGCTCCTCACCACGCTCGCCGTCCGCCGATGAACACCGTCCGCCTATCCCACCCCCGGGCGCGACCCGCACAGCGCGCATTCACCCTCATCGAGCTGCTCGCCGCCGCCTTCCTCTCCATCTTGCTGGTGACGCTTCTGCTCTCCGCCACACAGCGCATCTCCGCGCAGTCCCTTTTTGTTCACGGCAAAGTCACCCGCCAGAGCAACGGCGCTTTCGCCCTCGATCAAATCGTCCAAGACCTGGAAAGCATGGTCGCTCCCCACTTTCCCCGGGCGGAGGCCCTTCGCATCACGCCGGAACGTGTTGGTCAATCCGAACTCGCGTCCTCCTGGATGACGCTGCTGACGGCCGCCACCGACGAGGATTCATCCGTGCCCGAAAACCCCGCGGCCCCTGGAAACTTTCCCGGCACCACACGCGCCGTTTCGTTTCGGATCGCCCATAAAAACCCGGTGGACGGGGGTGACCTGAACCCAACCTATTGTCTCTACCGGGCGGTGGCCTCCGCCCGGGACACATTCGACCAGGCGATGATCAAAAGCGACGCGCAGCAGGAGTTCTGGCCGCTCGCCACGGTCCACCCCACCGACCCCGAGAATATCCTCGCAGAAAATGTCGTCGGGGTTTCCCTCCGGTTTCTCAAGCCGGACGGCGCCTGGACGTCGCCCGGAAGCGCGCTGCGGATTGGGCGGGACGGAACCACGGAGAATGGCGGGGAAGTGCCGGGGGGGGTGCTTAGGGCCGAGGTTTGCGTCACCACGCTTTCAGCGGAGGGCGCGACCCGTTTGGCTCAGGGATTCCCGCTGGCCGACGTGATCCGTGAGTTTGGGCAGACGACTGTCCGCCAAACCGCGTCATTCCGATAGTCGACTCCATCTTCAGCAAGCCCGCCGCGCCGCCAATTACGGCACTTTGGTGCGGAGAAATAGTCGTTCACGGACTAGGAGCCCAGTGCGGGCGGGGTTTGAAAGACTGGAACTTCCAAACTCAGGCTCTTGCGAAGGCCGCCTTTGACAGGGCTCGTGAGAAGGACCAACGCTGCTTACGGTCCGCCGCGTACCAAACGGAAGCCGATGTTCGGGCTGTTGCGGCCGGGAACGCTCGAGTTGCGGTAAGCGGTGCGGGCATCTTTGGCTTCCTTGCCGCAGTCGCCGGATCGCAAGACCCGCGAATACCGGACACGCCAGTCCACTCGGAAATCCGCGCAGTATTGCCCCCGGGGATTCGTTCCCCCGACGTAAGCCCCATCAAACCCATGCCTTCTGATCACCTCCACCGCTTGAAACTTAGCAAAGCGCCTCAAAACTCCCCAACTCGGCAGCGCGGGCAAGTCGGGCGGCGGGAGCCGTTCATCCACGGCCGCCCGGCTCAGTGGACGGACTCGGTCCAATCCGCCCCGAAGCTGAGCGTCCAGGAAAACAACGCCCCGCGCGGCAGGCGTTTTGCCCGCCGCATCCCGGACTCCGCTCGGATGCCTCGCGTCAGGCCTTGATCTCCAGGGTGCTGCGGCCGCCGTCGCGCTTCTGAATCCGGATCTGCGTGCTGATCCGCTCCTTCATGGCGTCCACGTGTGAGATGACGCCGATAGTCTTCCCTCGGGTCTGCAGCCCCTCCAGCGCCGCCATGGCGGTTTCAAGAGTGTCCGGGTCCAGCGACCCGAATCCTTCGTCGATAAAGAGCGACTCGATGGCGGTCCGTCCGCTGGCCAGCTCCGAGAGGCCCAACGCCAGGGCCAGGCTCGCCAGAAAACTCTCGCCGCCGGAGAGGCTGCGCATGGGCCGCGTCGCGTCCGCCTGATAACGGTCGAGGATCTCCAGCTCCAAATCATCCAGCGCGGTGTTGGAACGGCGCATGGCATAACGCGGGGTGAGCTGCGCAAGATGACGGTTCGCCACGGCCACGAGACGCTCCAGGGTGAGCCCCTGGGCAAACCGGGCAAAAACCGCGCCGCTGGCCGAACCGATCAGAGCGGACAACCGGCTCCAACGCCCGGACTCCCCTTCAGCCGCCTCGATCTGGGCCAGAATCCCCGCCTGATCCCGCCGGCGTTGGTCATCCTCCAGCAGTTGCCCCTGCAACGCCCCCCGGTTCTGATCGAGGGTCTCACGTTCACTCTCCAGAACGCTCTGCCGACTCAGGAGCGCGTCGAGCTGCAACGCGTCGTCACCGGCCGTGCCCGGCAACTTCAGCCGGGCCTCCGTGTTGGCCGTGCGCCTTCCAAGAAGTGCTTGTTCCCCGGCATCCAGCTCTTTGCGCAAAACGCGGGCGCTTTCCGCGGCTTCCGCGCTGAGGACCGCCGATCGCAGCCCATCTAGGTCGGCGAACCCGGCAGCTTGCGCGTCCCGGTTCAATGCAGCCGTGTCCTCGGCGAGCCTCGCGCCGCGCTCCTTGATCCCGGCCACAAGGGCGTCGATCGAATCCGTGCAAGCCTTCTCCTCCTGCGCGGCTTTTGCCAGGGACGTCGCCGCTTTTTCGCTCCCCTCGCGGGCGGCCTTGATCGACGAGCCCACCCGTGCCCGGTCCGCCTCCACGGAACGAACGCCGAACTTGGCTTGCCTCGCCCCGATCAATTCCCGGAGCGCCTGCTGATCCCGCCCCTCCTCGGCACGGAGCGTCGCAACCCGTTCCGACTCGCTGTGGATCTGCTTTTCCACCTCGGCGATTCCGGCGCCCAACGCCTCCGTCGCGCGTAGGTTGACCGCGCGCTCTTCTTTTTTCGCCGAAAAATCCGCGGCCCGCTGCTTCAACCGCACGAGCGCCATTTGTGCTACCGCCACATCGGCTCCATCGGAAACGACCCCGGGAAAAGCCCCCGCGCCTTGCAGGAACGCCGACCGAGCATGGCCCGCCCCCGCCTCGGCGACCGTCAGTCGCTCCCCTTCTTTTGCCAGGTTTTCCTGACGTTGCTTCAACAGGCTTCCAAGCTTGTCGTGTTCGGCGCTCTGTTCGTTGAGAAATCCCCGCGCCTTGTCCACCTCCTGACCGGCGGCACGCAGCCTCGCGTCCAGCCCGCGCAGTTCGTCCACCCGTTGCCGGATCGCCGAACAACTTTGGGTCTCGGCGACAACCCAGGCCTCAAGTTGCTCCGTCTGGCACGGGGCGAACGCAACGCCCAGAGGGCCAGACTTCAGCGCCCACTGCGTCTGCCCGTCTTCGAGCGCCTTGGCCGTCGCGCGCGCGTCCTCACCGGCCCGCTCTTTGCGGGCGGCCGCAGCGGCGCGCAGCTCCCCGACTCGGGCGACTTCCTTCCGGAGTCGTTCGAGCTCCTGTTCGGCCCTGTGAAGTTCCCCCTGCGCTGTCTCCCAGTCTGCGGCGTGCGTGCCGCCGGGGGACGCGAAGGGATGCGCCAGCGCACCGCACAACGGGCAAGGCTGGCCGTCCACCAAAGCGGGCCGGTGCGCCTCCAGGGCTTGAACACGCTGGAGCAGTTCGAGGGTTTTTCTGTGGGCGCCCGCCGCGCCGGAAACCGTCTCCGCACTGCGCTGGTGGCCTTCCAGCTCCACCCGACAAGCCTCTTCCTGGGCTGCGTGTGTCGCCATTGCCTTCTCATGCTCCGAGAGCCGTGCGGCGCCCGCCGTCATCTCGGTGCCCAAGGCTTGAAGCGCGTGCGCCTTCCTGAGCCGCTCCTCCGCATCCTCCCGGTCCTGCTCCCATTGGACCAGAGTCCGCCCGGCGGCGAGCGGCTCCATGGCGCCGCGCAGCTCGGCCGCCGCCGCCTCCTTCTTCTCCCATTCGGCCTTTGCCCGGGCGGCCGCAGCCTGCGCGAGGTCCACCTGCCGCCCCCCCTCCCGGAGCGATTGCGCCAAACCGGCCAGTTCCTTCTGAATCCCGGCGCACCGGGTGCTGTGCTCCCGCCATTGATCCAAAAGGCTCTGGAGATTGGGCAGCCCGTCCGCAATCAACGCGTCGTGGGCGCGCTCCGCCAGCCAACGTTCCAGCTCCGCAAAAGCCGCCTGATGCCGGCCCAGAACCTCCTGCTTTTCCGCCCGATCCGCTCGCAGCCTGCCCAGCGCCGTCTCGCTCCGCTCCCGCTCCTCGGTCCGCCGCGCGACCCCTCCCTGTTGGACGGCAATCTCGCCATCCATTTTGGCAACCTCGGCCCAGACCGGACTCAAGTTTTCCTCCTCAGCCTCAGCCCGTTTGAGAGTCAGCTGGGCATCCTCGGCCTCGGTCTTGAGCCGCCCGGTCTCCCGGACCAAACCGGGCAGCGCCTCGCGAAGGCGGCCGAGTTTCGCTTCGTCCTGGGAGAGAAGCCCCGCGAGAAATCCGAGCCCCGAAATCCGGGCGGCAAAAGGAACGGTCTTCTCGTGCAGCTCCAGCGCGCCGAGTCGCGGCGCATTGACCGTCCTCGCCTGGGTCAGCCGCGCGGCTTCGCCCTCGATTCTCCCGGTTTCCTCCGCGCACACGAGAAAGGCGCGGGCATGGCCGCCCCGTTCGCCGCACACCTTCCACTCGGCTTTGACGTCCGCCAGGCGGGCCGCGACCGCGGCGAGTTGCTTCTCGCGCTCCGTCCGCTCCTCCGGGGTAAACACCGGCACGGCGGCATGCCGCTGGCGCAACGCCTCGCTGCTTTTTTTGGCGGCGTCCGCCTGCTCGTAGGCGGCCACCGAGATGTCCGAGTAAATCCGGGTCCCGGTGATCTGCTCCAGGAGCTCCATCCGCTCGTTGGGTTTGGCCTTGAGGAAGGCGGCAAAATCCCCCTGCGCAAGCATCACCGAGCGCAGGAAACGCTCGTAATTGAGCTGGGTGAGCTCCTCCACCTTGCGGTTAGACTCGTCGATCCTCTGGGTGAGCGTTTCCTCGGACGGGAGCGCGATCACTCGCCGCTCGGCGCTCTGGAGATTGCCTGCGGGCTGATTCCGCGCCCGTTTCAACTGCCACACGCTGCGGTAGATGCCGCTCGCGCAGCTGAACTCCACCTCCGCCGAGCAAAACCCTGTGTGCCGACTCATCATCTGGGCCGGGCTCGGCTCGGTCCCGTACCGGGCCGCCCGTCCGTACAAAGCCAGCGTGATGGCGTCGAGCAGCGTGGTTTTGCCCGCGCCCGTCGGCCCGGTGATCGCGAACAGCCCAGACTCCGAGAGCGGCGGCTCGGTGAAATCGACGCTCCAAGCGTCCCTCAGCGAGTTCAGGTTCGTGAAACGCAGCCGCAAAATCTTCATCGTGCCTCCTCCCGCGGGGTTCCGCAGGCTTGGTCCTGCATCCGTGTGAGCAGCTCGCCAAACGTGGCCGTCAACGCCTTTGCCTCCTCCGAGGCGGGATCGAGTCCTTCGCGGCGGAGCCGTTCCGCAAAAACCTCCTCGGGTTTCAGCTCGGCCAATGTCCGGCCGCTGAAAACGTCCTCCCCGCCCCGCTCGGTATCGGCGGACCGGGTCGCGAGCACCTTGAGAAGGATCGCCGGACACGCGCCGAACGCGCCGCGGACCCGGCTGTCGAGATCGGGATGCTGCGCGCCGTCCTCAACCGTAATCTCCAGCCAGGGCGCGAGTTCGCCCGGCACGGAGGAAATCCCGGCCAGCTGCCCGGCGAGTTCCTCCAGGCGGCAGCGCAGGCGCAGCATCCGCCGGGAACAAGGCACCCGGATCGGGCGAACCGCGACCTGGTCGGGTGCATCGGCGCGGACCAGGAGCACCTGTTTGGGAGCGTCGGCTTCATCGAAACCCATCGCAATCGGCGAACCCGAATACCGGACCCGCTCGTTGCCGCCCACGCTCTGAGGCCGGTGGATGTGCCCCAATGCGACGTAATCAAACCCCGCGAAACAATCGGCGCCCACGGCACCCAGGTTGCCGATCTGAATGGAACGCTCGCTTTCACTGCTGAGCGCGCCCACAGCCGTCAGATGCCCGGTCGCCACAATCAGCCTGCCCGGCGCGACGGCGGCGGCGTGCTCCAGGATCCCCCGGTAATGCTGGCCGATGCCCTCCCGCATCTGCGCCGCCACCTCCTCGGATGTCTGGCCCGGGGAAGCGCGGCGCACGTCGCGCTCCCGCAGATACGGCACCGCGCAGACCACGGCGTCGCCGAGATCCAAAATCGCCTCCCGAGGATCCTCCGGCGCGGACCCGACCACGCGGATTTTGAGCGCCCGGAGCAGGTCCCGGGGCGCGTTGAGAGTCAAAGCGGAGTCGTGGTTGCCGCCGACCACGAGCACCTGGGTGGGGGTGCGGGAGACGCCGGCGAGAAACTCGTAGTATTGGGCGAGCGCCTGCTGGGGCGGGTTGGCGCTGTCGAAAACGTCCCCGGCGACGATGAGGAGGTCGGGCCGGAGCTCCGCGATTTGTTCAAGCAACCAGGAGAGAAAACGGGCGTGTTCCGCGGACCGGTCCTGGTCGATGAGGCGCGCCCCGAGGTGCCAGTCGGCGGTGTGCAGAATCAGCGCCATGAAGCGGGAGTCGCCGGGGAGCGCCTGGGGTGGGGGCCGTCGTGGAGGTTCATGCGCTGGTCGGCGGTGGGATAAAGCTGGCCAGCATGTAGCCGGGTTGGGCGGGGGGATCAACCAGGGAAGACCGGAAGACAGCGCACGCAGGGGCACAAATGGGAGGAATGGGACTTATGGACCGGGCGGGTTTGGGCGACGGTGCCGGAGGCGGGCCTGGAACATCCGCTCGCGCAGGCCGCCTTGCGCCAGAAAGTCGCGTTCCAGCCTGCGCAGTTGCTGGTCGATGAGGTAGTTGGCCTGGTGGATGAGGCAGATGGCAATGTTGGCCACCACTTCGGACGGGCGGGTCTCCACAAACTCGCGGTAAAGCTCGTAGGTCTGCGGGAGTTTGCGGCCCAGCCGTCGGACATAGAGGGCTTCCCTGGAGTCCTTGGCCCACTCGCGGTGTTCCCGCACGCGGAGGTAGTCCCGGTAGTCGTCGAGCACCTCCTCCAGACTGGCTCGGGCCACGCTGGTGAGCTTGATCTCGGTTTCCTTGGAGGCGAGCCCGGCTTTGCTGCCTTCGAGCACGTTCTTTTTGCCGGACCGCGCGGCCTGGATCATCTGGTCGATAGTGCGATCGCCCCGGGCGAGAAACTTGTGCGCGAAGCGGAACGTAATGTCGTAAACCACCTCGGCTTTGTGAAAGGAGTGCAGCGTCTGGTAATCGCCGCGAGGGGGGATGATCGGATGTGAATCGCGGTCCGGACACGGCTCATGCGACAGGCGATCCCCCGACTTCCCCTTATTCGTATTCTTCCCATCGTTTTTCATCGGATTTTGCGGCTCCTCTCCCGCAAAGATCGAACGTCGCGGGGGCGATGCCCCTGGCCTTTGCAAAATAGGCCCCGCGCTTGAAGCGGGGACGTGCTCCCGCCTACAACCGCCGGATGACGCGCCGATCCCCCCTCGCCATGCTTACCGCCGCTTTTTTGCCGCTGACCGGGTTTTGCGCGGAGCAAGTCGCCCCTCCCCCCGACAACCTGACCCGGGCGTGGAAACTCCCGGTTTTCTACACCAAACACACCGCCGTGGAGGGTTTGCCTGTGCTGGGCTCGGCCAAAGTGTCGGATTACGCCCTGCTTGAGGCCGCCCATCTCATCCGCCAGATGATCGGGGGACGCACGGAGATTCTCCGTGCCATGGCGCGAAACCGGGTGCGTTTTGTGGTGATGGCGCCCTCGGAAATGACCACGGACGTTCCCGAACACAGCGACCTGACGCCAAAGGCCTACTGGGACCGACGCGCCCGCGGACTGGGGGCAACCTCAGCGCGTCCCGCTGTGAGTTGCGGAGAGGAAAACCTCCTGGAACTGCCCGGAGATCCCTACGCGACGGAAAACATTCTCATCCACGAATTCGCCCATGCAATTCACGAAATGGGTCTGCGCGTCGTGGACTCCGGGTTCGACAGGCGGCTTCAGGAGGCC
This sequence comes from Chthoniobacter flavus, assembly GCA_945860355.1. Lineage (GTDB taxonomy): Bacteria > Verrucomicrobiota > Verrucomicrobiia > Chthoniobacterales > Chthoniobacteraceae > CAIURC01. The sequence goes on from CAMARB010000010.1 coordinate 35,701, forward strand.
TATCGGAACGCCCAGTCAAAGGGGCTCTGGAAGGGCACTTACGCCATGGAAAACCCGGCGGAATACTGGGCTGAGGCAACCCAGTCCTGGTTCAACTGCAACCGGGTGAACGACAGGGAGCACGGCCCAATCGGCACCCGGGAGGAGCTCATGCGTTATGACCCGGAAGTTGCAAAGCTTCTCGCGAAAGTGTTCGGAGACGGCCCGTGGCGTTACTCCAAGCCATCCACACGCCCCCCGGGAGAGCGAGTCCATTTGGCCGGGTTCGATCCCAGCAAAGCCGGCCGGTTTCAATGGCCAGAACCCGCCCCATCAAACCGCACCGCCGCGACTCCGCTTTTGCTGGTGCGGGCGGGTAAAACACCGGCCGCATCCCCCCGCAGCGCGGCCCGGGCGACGAGTGTGGAGTTCGTCAACAAACGTCAAGCGCCCCTCTCGATCGCGTGGCTGGATTTCAAAGGCACCCCACAGCACTACGCGGAAGTTCGCCCTGGGGGGACCCATCTCCAAAGCACCCATCCGGGCCACGTGTGGGTGGTGTCCGAGGGCGGAACCATTCTGGGCCAAGTAGTGGCATCGGACCGACCGGGCCGGGTGGAAATCGGGGCCGGAGTCGATGCGGCGGGAGTGCCGAAGTCCGCACCGTAGGCGCACGGAGAGATGCGCGAGGATCACGGAGGGCCGCACGCGGCTTTCGTTGGGAATACGATGCGTCCAGGCGACCGGGTTCCCGAGGAGTCCCCACCCGACCGTTCCCGCGACACGGACACCCTCCACGCCTCGATCATTTCCCGGGTCCACCGGCTGGACCGCGCTCCGCGCCGCCATTGCAGAGCGCGATGATTTCGCGGCGGGTGCGGACATGGAGTTTCTCGTAAATGCGCTGCACGTAAGTGCCGACTGTGGGGGGCTTGATACCGAGCTCTGCGGCGATCTCTTTGTAAGAAAGCCCCGCGACCAGGAACTCCAGCACCTGATTTTCGCGCGGGCCGAGCCCCGCACCCTCCACAGCGGCGCCCGATGCGGGAGCCGCCGCCGGGCGGTGGAAAAACTCGATGACCTGCCGCGCGATGGTGCGGCTCATGGGCACGCCCCCCGCCCGGACTTCGCGGATGGCCTCCAGCAGCCTCCCCGGCATCACCGGTTTCACCAGATAACCGTGGGCGCCGGCGGCAAGGGCGCGAAAGATGGTCTCGGTGTCCTGATAAACCGTCAGCATGAGGATCTGGGTTCCCGGGAGCTGCGGGGCGATTTGCGCGACACACTCCACGCCGCCGATGTCGGGGAGATTGATGTCCATCAGGATCACATCGGGCTTGAGCGCCGGCAACGCGGCGAGCGCGGCTTCGCCGGAGGAAAAGACGCCCAAGGAACGGCAATCGTCCGCGCTGTCGAGCACCTCGGCCAGGGTCCGGCGGAGCCGGGCATCGTCTTCGACCACTGCGACCTGGATGGTGGAGCTGGATTCCATGGCGGGTGGTGTCTATCCCGGCAACGGCACGACGAACTCCGCTCGCGTTCCCGCGCCGGGTCGGCTGGTGAGCCTGAATTCCCCCCCGGCCAAATCCATGCGTCGGCGCATCGTGTCGAGGCCTTCATGCGTCCCCAAGGCGCCCGGGTTCTCCGGCGCGAAGCCGCGGCCGTTGTCCTCCACGGTGACGCGCAGCGAGGCGCCATCGATCTGAATGCCGAGCCGCACGAGATCGGCGCACGCGTGTTTGGCGGCGTTGTTCAACGCCTCGCGCACCGCCAAAAAGACCGAGTGCCGGATTTTTCCTGGCAGTTCGGTCGCGGGCAGCCCGCGAGGAATGTCGAAGCGCACGCGCTGGCCGGCGGCGTCAAGGAACTGCTCGGCGGTTTGGGCGACATAGTTGGCGAAACATTGCACGGTGTCGTTGGCGGGATTGAGCGCCCAGACGATCTCATCCACACCGCGCGTGAGTTCGACCGCGGACTGGCAGATCCGCTCGATCCGGCGCTGGGTGTCGGCGGTGGGGCCGCGCGCTAGATCGCGCCGCACCCAGTCACCCTGCATGGCGATCTCGCTGAGACCGGCGCCGATGTCGTCGTGCAAATCCCGGGCGATTCGCGCCCGCTCGCGTTCGAGCGCCCGTTCGGATTCGAGCGCAGCGAGCCGCTTCCGCATCCGGCGGCGGATCAGAATCTGGTGCCCCCCGAATCCCGCGGCGGCAACGCTGGCGAGCAGGATCGACCAATACTCGGGCCGACGGTGCCATGGCGCCACCACGACCACGGGGAGCGAGACCTCCAGGCCGGTCAGCTCGCCGTTCGGCCTCGCGGCGGCCACCCGGAACCAGTACCGGCCAGGATTCATCCGCCCGTATTCCGCATGGCCGGGTCCGCATCTTCCGATGCTATGCGCGGTTTCCCACTCCAGAGTGAGCAGATCCCCGGGGGAGACGTTGATGTCTTGGTGAGGCATCCGCGACCAGTTTGCGAAATGCAAAGGATCGTCGTCGTCGAGCACGAGGACCGGGTGAGGGGCGGGGACAGGACGGATGGCAAGCCGGGCCAGCTCGGGCCGTGAGCTGGCGTCGCGCCTCCAGTTGGCGGGGCTCCCCATGGGGTCCGACAAGTTGCTCCCGCCGGTGATGCGCAGGTCCAAAACGCGGGGCGTTTCGGCTCCCGCCGATTCAAGAAGCACTCGCAAGGGGTCGATGGCGATCTGACAGATGCCGGACTCGCCGCCGTGCGAGAGGAAGTAAATGTGGGCTTTCGCCGCACGAGGCGGGACTTTGACACGCTCGCGACGGAGGTAAAAATCGGAGGCTTCCACCGTGCCCCGCCATCCGGGCGACTCCCCCTGCATCGGAAACTCGGTGCCGCCGACGCTTCGGGATTCGGCATCCTGAAACTGCACCGCAACACGCATCTGCATCGGCAGGTCGCGCCAGGTTTCATCGGAACCCTCCAGCTTGTAGCGGAGGCGGAGCGAGGGCGCGCCCTGCGGGTTGCTCTCGGTGAAGTGGAATGAAACGGAACGCGAGGAGGCCGAGAGCCTCAGGTGCTGGGTCTGGGAGGCGGAATAAGCGGAGCTCGCGCGCAAGCCGAGGGGCTGGTTGTCCACGAGAACCTCGGTGATGCGCACGTCGGCGGGAGCGGTCATGGTGAGAAAACACAACACCAAGCCCGCCAGCCGCGATTGAACGCTCGACACCGGGATGAATTCCGCGCGGGTGCGGTTTGACTTTTCCGTGATGGCTTTAGGCGCTGCGGGCGCGCCGAAAGCGTAGCCGGGCCAAGCTTCGGGGAACAACACAAAGGCCCGGGGAGGCTGTCGTTTTCTTTATGACATTACAGTGGGGGAACTCTGCGCCAGGCTCCGCAGCGTCCGAAGGCACCCGACGGAACACCCCGAAGAACCCTCTATGAAACGCACTCCCCTCTTTTCTCTCCTGAGCCTGTGCCTCGCAACGGCCAGCGCACTGGATTACCCTTGCATCACAGCCGAGCCGCAGAAGACGGGCTGGCCGCTCACGGACGAGGAACGCGCCTACGTCCTGAAACCAGAATTTGAGCGCCGCCCGGGATCAGAGCAGGCAAAACATCAGCCCACGCTGTGGCCCGTGGTCCCGAGCGCGGGCAGCTGGGGCGGAACCTCATGGATCGACACGCATTCGAGACTCGTGGAATACGTCAAAGCCAACGCGGGCCCCGTGGACGTGCTGCTTGTTGGCGACAGCATCACGCAGCAATGGGGCAGCCCGCTCGATTCAGGCGAGCTCAACGAGGCGTGGAAGAAACACTTTGGCGGATACAAGACCATCAACATCGGCATCGGCGGCGACAAGGCGCAGAATGTCCTCTGGAGGCTCGACCATGGGGGCGTCGAGGGGTTGCAGCCCAGGGTGGTCGTCGTGATGATCGGCAACAACAACATGTTCTTCGCCCCCGAGACCGGCGTGGAGGCGGCCGCGAAGGGCGCGCAGCTGGTGGTGGCCAATGTGCGGGAGAAGTTCCCGCTCGCCGAGGTCATCGCGGCCAAAATCCTGCCCTGCCATGCTCCAGGCAACTTGTTCTATGAGAACATCAAAAGGACCAACGCCGCCCTCGACGCACTGAGCCTCGGCGCCGACTCGCATGTGCATGTGCTCGACCTCTGGCGCGACTTCTTGAACGCCGACGGCACGCTCATTCAGAAGCTCTTTAAGCCGGACAACATCCACCTTTCGCCGGAGGGCTACGGACTGTACTCGGAGCGTCTCAAGCCCCTGCTCGGGCGGCTCCTTGGGCCGGTGGGACTGGGCGGCGACGTCGTCATCCCCGCGAGAAAAGACAATCGACGTTTTCCTCTGTGACCGGGGCGATGGGTCGTTTTTTTGGGCGAGCGGATTCGCCCACTCTTGGCGCCGCGCGTTCGCGTGAACTCACGGAATCTTTGAGCTCCTTGCGTTCCTTGCGGTGAAGATTGAGGACGGCTCGGCCACCTGAGGCTCCGAGCCCATGGCACTCGCACGGTTTTTTCGTAAACGCAAAGATCTCAAAGTTCGCAGAGAGGATTTCACCTCTGCGTTCCTCTGCGTTCCTCTGCGGTTTCCCTTCCCCTCTCCGAACCCGGCACCGTGAACAACCTCAAAGATCTCAAAGAACCCAAACAAGCAGGTTGGAACTTCGGCTTTCGGGCTTCATTCAGTGCCATTCCCGGTAGCCCCCACAGGAACGGCCACCGGCCGGCGCGGCGCTCTCGGGGGCTCCACGACGCCCCGCCTGCAATGCGGGCGGGGCTCGTCCACCGGCTTGCCGTGTCCCTCTTGATCGCGCGGATGGAATCCAAAAACGCCCCGCTGCCTTCCTCGTGCCTCCGCCCGGCGAAGCCATCCAACGGGCCACGAACCGGGGCGCGCACGGCCATGCAACTTTTCGCGATGCGAGGTGTTTCTGGAGGAATGAATTGCTTCCGTCCGTGCCTGGCCTGGGTTGTCTGGGGACTCCTCTCACTGGTGCTCCGCGCTGCGGAGCCGATCCCGTCGGCAGCCGACCGGCCGAATATTCTGTGGCTGGTGAGCGAGGATCACAGTTACCCGCACGCGGGGTTTGCCGGGGATCCCCTGGCCCGGACACCCCACATCGACAGACTGGCCAGGGAGGGTGTCGTGTTCGACCGGTGCTTTACCCAGCCCGTGTGCGCGCCCTCGCGGTTTGCGATCATCAGCGGAATGCATGCGGTCTCGTGCGGGCCGGCCGAGCACATGCGGGCCCAGGGGAACATTCCGGATTGGCTGGCGGCTTTTCCAAGACGGCTGAAAGAAGCGGGCTATTACACGAGCAACAACGCCAAGACCGACTACAACGCGCCGCTAACCTCGGCGGGCGCGTGGGATCAGTCCAGCCCAGCCGCCCACTACAAAAACCGATCCTCGGCGCGGCAGCCGTTTTTCAGCGTGTTCAATCACGGGGTGTGCCACGAGAGCGGTTTGTTTCCCGTGGAGGATCCCAAACGCGGGTTTGAGCCGACGGATCCCGCCCGGGTGCGGCTGCCGAGTTATCTGCCGGACACACCCGAGATTCGGAAGGATTGGGCGCGGCGTTACGATTGCCTAACGCTGATGGACGAGCAGATCGGGGCGAAGCTCAAGGAGCTGGAGGACGCGGGCCAGTCGGAAAACACGATCGTGTTTTTTTACGGGGACAACGGCGGGATTCTCCCGAGAAGCAAACGCTTCCTGCAGCAGTCGGGCACCCACGTGCCCTTGGTCGTCTATTTCCCGCCCAAATGGCGGCATCTGGCCCCCGCCCCCCCCGGCGCCCGGGTGTCGGACCCGGTGTCTTTTGTGGATCTGGCACCGACGGTTCTTTCCCTGGCGGGCTTGCCCAAACCCGCCCACTATCAGGGGCGTGCGTTTGCGGGGAGGACGCCGGAGCCGGCCCGCGAGTTTGTCTTTTGCACGCGGGACCGCATGGACGAGCGGTACGACATGATGCGGTCCGTGATGGACAGGCGCTGGCTCTATATTCGGAATTTCCGACCCGACCTGCCCTATGTGCAGCCCCTGGCCTACATGTTCAAGGCGCGGGGCTACCAGTCCTGGGCAGAATGGGCGCGGGAGGAGCGCCTCACCCCGGCGACCGCGATGTTTTGGGGAGAGAAACCCCCGGAGGAGCTCTACGACATGGAGAACGACCCGGACAACGTTCGGAACCTCGCGGGCGATCCTTCACAGAAAAAGCTCCTGGATCGGATGCGAGAAGCGCTCCGCCGACACACGCTGGAGGTGGTGGACAACGGGCTCATTCCCGAAGGCTCGCCCTTGGAGGGATACGAGGCGTCGCGGCGTCCGGGAGCGTTCCCGGTGGAACGTGCCTTTGAGATGGCCTGCATGGCGTCCGAGCGGGATCCG
>CAMARB010000011.1:0-41254 GCA_945860355.1 Chthoniobacter flavus
GCTCCCCCCAAGGCTCCCCCCAAGGCTCCCCCCAAGGCTCCCCCCGGGTTCCCGCGTTGCCCTAGCGACGGCGCATCCGCCGCATCCACTCCCGGCCTTCCCGGCCCGGATACGCCCGCAGCGGAAGCCATTCCTCCAGCAGCTCGAAATCGGCCGCGAAAATCGCGTCCAGTTCCTCTTTATCCACCCCAAAAGGCGGGCCCTCGTCGGGGCTGGAGTTGCCGGGATCCAGATAGAAAACCGCCAGGAACTCGCCTCCCGGCCGGAGCGCCGAGGCCACCGCCCGCGCATACGCCTGACGCACGGACGGCGAGATCGCGCAAAAACACGTGTGCTCCCACACCCAGTCAAAATCCCCGCAAAACCCGGGATCCGGATTCAGAAAATCCCCCAGCACATACCGCTCGCCCCCGACCTTCGGAAAAGACTCCGCCCCTTGAACGGCTGACGGGGCGAGATCCATCCCGACGACCTCTCCGGCGGACGCGGCCAAGGCCCGCACATCGTGGCCAAAACCGCATCCCGGCACCAGCACCCGGCCCGTCACCGGATGCCGCGCCAAAAAATCGACCAAGCCCGGGCTCGGCGCGCCTTTATCCCAAGGGGTTTCACCGCGCTGATAACGGTCTTCCCAATCCGTACTCATGGGGTTTTCCGGATCCAACAGCTCGCCTCCGCCAGGCTCCATTGGAATTTGCGGGCGTGTTCGCGAATGAGAAACGGCAGGTCCCGGACGCTCCGCAGCTCGAAACGAGGCTCCAAGAACCGGCGCAACCCCTCCAGGGTCGGCACGGGGCCGGAGGCGTCTGCGTAGCCGCCCAGCCAGCGGTCGCGGGGCGTGAACTCGGGAAGCCAGGTGTAGGGCGAGGTGATCACCAACTGCCCTCCCGGCGCCACCAAATCGGGCAACCGCTCCAAGCACCGCTGCGGGTCGCGCAACCGGTCGATCAAGTTTGCCATGAGCACCACGTCAAACTGCCCGAGATCGGACCTCGGCTCCATGGCGTCGCCCTGCTCAAAACCCACCCGCAGGGGATCCACCCCTTCCGGGAGCCGCGCCACGAGCGGCGTCACCAACTCCCCCTCGTCCGTCCGGAAATACTCCAGAGACCCGGCGTCCCGGAGGGTTCGGGCGGCGTCGACAAAGCGGTGCGAGAAATCGATCCCCACGACCGATCTGCAAATTCTAGCCAGCTCAAAACTCGAACGCCCCACCGCACAGCCCAGATCTAAGGCTCGGCCCTCGGGAGGGACCAGCGCCGGATCCACGCACTCCCAAACGCAGCGCGCCGGGTATTCAAGGGCGTCTTTGGGTCCGGCCGGATACGGCAGGATTTCCTCTGCCCGGCCGTAGTGGAAGAGCAGGTATTCCCCGAGCAGTTTGTCGGTTTCGTAGATATTCATCGCATCGGCAAGCCCCCTCCCGGGGTGGAGTGATGGGCTAGGCGTCAAGGAGTCCGCGCAGATACGTGGCCGGCTCGAAATTCTCGATCAACACCTCCGTTTTTCCGCCCCGATGCATCCGCACCTGAGGGACGCGGATTTCCGGCGTTTTGCTCGGGGAAAAAAGGATGTCGTCGTGGGTGGCGTTCTTGCGGTTCGCGAACCGGGCCGGGGTGAGCTTGCCGCCGAGATGATCGCTGCGCCCGGTAGCGACGTGCAGGGTGCCCCTGATCTTCTCGTCCTGAATATCGCGGCCGGACACCGGCAAAAGCTGGGTCCCAAACCCGAGCTCCCCGAGTTCACCCGTCACCGGATCGCTGGTGAGTTTCTCGTTGTGTTCAGCCACCGTGCGCGAGTTGCCCCGCAGCAGCGTGGCCTTGTGGATCCGGCCCCCGGTCACGTCCATCAACCCCAATGTTCCGTCCTCGTATTTGAGGGGGAACTGGCCCTCCGCCCCGGCCGGCACATAGTAAATCTCGCCCGCCGGCAGGTTGGCCACATCCGGGCCGCCCCGGCAAAGGCCATGGCTTTTCTGGGCATCCTGGCCGGCCAGTTCCAAGCGCAGGGTGAAGCGCTGGTGGTCCACCTCGTAGTCGATTTCCACGCTGTCGGCCCCGGTCATGCCCTGCCGCAGTTTCTCCGCCTCGACGCTCACCTCGTTGTAATCCACCGCCAAACCCGACGCCAAAATCACGTCGTTGACCCCGTGCAAAGTGGCCCCGCGGAACCCGAATTCCTTGGCAAACGCCGTCAACGGCGCCGTGGCCGAATAGGTCGAGATACAGAGCACGATGTCGTAGTTCTTGAGCACGTCCGCCACTAGGTCGAGCCGGCGCCCGTCACTGGCGTAGGCGGCCTCGGGCAGGTCCAGGTTGCTGCCGCCCGTGATCTCATAGGCATACATTTCCCCGCCCCGGAGACCCAACTCCGCCAAAACCCCGGCCTTGAGCCCCTGGTAAAACACGTCATGCGCCCGGCGCTGGATGCCCAGCTCGGACTTCTCCAAAAACCGGAACCCCTCCATCTCGCGAGGATCCTCAAGATCGATCAGGATACAAACGCGCTCCCCGCCTTTGGGTTCGAACACGGTGCGGAGAAGGCGGCTCAGGCTGAAAGGCGGAAATGTGCGGGATGCGGGATTCATAAGCAGAGTCAATGATCGGACGAAGTTTCCCGGGTTCCCACTTTCAAAGAGGGAATCAGGCAAACGAGCCCTGGATTAGAGGCCGGATTGCCGCTGACGTCCAAACCATTCTCCTGAACCACGGACTTCGCGCCCCGACCGGCGAGAAATTTCACCCCGAGGTTTGCCGTTCGGCTCGGGAGCGGCAATGCTTCCGCGCGCGCGCCATTCACCCATGATCTGGAAAACCCACACCCGCCAATTCGACCTCAGCCAAAAGGGGCTGACCATGGGGGTGCTCAACGTGACGAGCGACTCGTTTTCCGATGGCGGCCAATTCCTGGACCCCGCGTCCGCCCTGGCGCACGCCCGCTCTCTGCTGGAAGCCGGCGCCGACGTGCTCGACATCGGGGGCGAATCGACCCGCCCAGGGGCATCCCCGGTGGACGAAGCGGAGGAGATCCGGCGGGTCCTCCCGGTCATCGAAGCGCTTGCCCGGGAAACCCGGGTCGCCCTCTCCATCGACACCATGAAACCGGGGGTCGCACGGGCCGCCCTGGAGAAAGGGGCGGAGATCGTCAACGACGTGACCGGCCTGCAAAACGCCGAGATGCGCGAGCTGATCCGGTCCACGGGTTGCGGCGCGGTGGCCATGCACATGAAAGGCACCCCGCGCGACATGCAGGACGCGCCTTTCTACGGGGATATCCTGGAGGAAATCCGGGGTTTTTTTCGACAAACCCTCGAGGCCTGCCTACGGTCCGGGATCGACCCGTTGTGCCTGGCGTTTGACCCCGGCATTGGCTTCGGAAAGACGCTCGCACACAACCTGACTTTGCTGCGGAACCTGGAGTCGCTCCGGGTGGGCGCGCGTCCCCTGGTGCTCGGGGTCTCCCGCAAATCATTCATCGCAAAAGTGTTAGGAACATCCCCCCTCGAAGACCGCCACTGGCCCACCGTGGCGTTGACCGCCTACGGCCGGATCCGCGGCGCCCAAATCGTCCGGGTCCATGAAGTCGCTCCCAACCTTCAGGCAATGCGTATGACCGAAGCCCTGCTCGCCCCATGAGTCTCCAGGCGCTTCTCACCCAGCACTGGAGGGATCTGCTGGAGATTGCGATTCTCTGGGCCGCGATCTACCGCGCCTGGCTCTATTTCCGAGGCACCCGAGGCGCCAAGGTGCTCACCGGCCTGGCCGTGCTCCTGCTGGTCATCGCCCTGTGCTCGGAGATTTTCGAGCTCCCCGAGATCAGCTGGCTGTTCCGCAACCTGGTCACGTTCATGGCGTTTGCGCTGGTGGTCATCTTCCAGCCCGAACTGCGCAGGGCCCTGGCGGCGCTCGGCAGCCACCCGATATTCGCATCCGTCACCCAGAGCCGCGAAACCATCGAGGTGCTCACGGAACTCACCTTCGACCTGGCCAACCAGCAACTCGGCGCCTTGCTGGCCATCGAACGCGACACGAACATCGATTCATTTGCCGAAACCGGCGTGCGCATCGACTGCGAGTTGTCCTCGGAACTGGTGCTGAGTATTTTCCAGCCCAAAACCCCCCTGCACGACGGCGGCATCATCCTGCGCAACGGGCGCATCGTCTCAGCCGCATGCGTTTTTCCGGTCAGCCAACGGATGGATCTCGATCGAACACTGGGGACGCGGCATCGGGCCGCACTCGGGCTCACCGAGGAATCCGATGCCGTGGTTGTCGTGGTCAGCGAGGAGACGGGGATCGTCTCCGTCTGTCACCGCGGCCAAATCGAAAGAAACTTTGACCCCCGCACATTAAAAAAACGCCTGGGCGAACTGCTCCTGCTCCAGAAGAATGAAAACTCTCCTCCACCTGCTCCTGCATCACTGGCTCGCGAAACTCGTCTCCCTGGTGCTGGCCGTCGTGTTGTGGGGAGTGATCAAAAAGAGCATTCAGACGACCGTCACCCCGTCTAAGTTCCGCGGGTTCCAGCAACCATCTCGCCCTCTTTAGCCATGTCTTCCCATTCGCCGACTCCCCCGCAGAACGCCCCGGTTCGAGCCCGCAAAATTTTCGGCACCGACGGCGTCCGCGGGGTCGCCAACATCGAACCGGTCACGGTGGAAACCGCGCTCAAGCTGGGCCGTGCCGCCGCCCACATTTTCATGGAAATGAGCGAGCAAGCCGGCCGCAACCACGGCCGGGCGAGGATCGTGCTGGGGAAAGACACGCGGCTTTCAGGTTACATGCTCGAAAACGCCCTGGCCTCCGGCGTGATGTCGCTCGGCGCGGACGTGATCTTCATCGGGCCGCTGCCCACTCCGGGCGTGGCCTACATCACCCGCTCGTTACGGGCCGACGCGGGCATCATGCTCAGCGCCTCGCACAACCCCTACGAAGACAACGGCATCAAGTTCTTCCGGCACGACGGCTACAAACTCGACGACTCCATCGAACAACGCATCGAACAACTCGTGTTCAGCGGCGAAATCGAATCCATCCGGCCCACCGCCGGTAAAATCGGGCGCGCCACCCGCATCGACGACGCCATGGGCCGATACGTCGAGTTCGCCAAAGCCAGTTTCCCCCGGGGCATGACCCTCGAAAAAATGCGCGTCGCCGTCGATGTCGCCAACGGGGCCGCCTACAAATCCTCCCCCTGCATCCTCCGGGAACTCGGCGCGGAACTCTTCGTCGGCCACGACAAACCCAACGGCCGGAACATCAACAAGGACTGCGGCAGCACCTACCCGCACGCCATCCAAACCCTCGTCCGAGAAACCGGCGCCCACGTCGGCATCAGCCACGACGGCGACGCCGATCGCGTCCTGCTCTGCGACGAGAACGGGGAGGTGGTCGACGGCGACGAGATCATGGCCATCGCCGCTCTCGACCTGCTCCGGGCCGGGCGTCTCGCCCAAAACACCCTGGTCGCCACGGTCATGAGCAATTTCGGCTTGGATGAAACCCTCTCCCGCCACGGCGGCCGCGTCCTGCGCACCCAGGTCGGCGACCGCTACGTCATCGAGGCCATGATGAAAAACGACCTCAACCTCGGCGGCGAACAAAGCGGCCACATGATCTTCCGCGACTTCTCAAGCACCGGCGACGGCATCGTCAGCGCCCTGCAAATCCTGCGGATCATGGTGGAAACGGGCAAACCCCTGAGCGAACTCAAAAAGTGCCTCCTGAAGTATCCCCAGGCCCAACGCAACCTGCGGGTCCGGGAGAAACGCCCGCTGGAGCAGGTGCCCGGCGTGTTGAAACTGGTCACCGAAACCGAGCAACAACTCGCCGGCGCCGGGCGCGTCCTTTTGCGCTACTCCGGCACGGAACCCAAAGTGCGCCTCCTCATCGAGGGCCGGGACGGCGCGGCCATCAACGCCCAGGCAGACCGCATCGCGGGGGTGCTCCAGGAAGCCATCGGGGAATAGAATCGCGTGGTGCCCGATCTCCCCGCCCTCAGCCGGAGCCTGTTTCTGACCGCCACCGACACGAACGTCGGAAAAACCCATGTGGCCGAGCGCCTCGTGCGCTCCCTTCGCGCCCGGGGCATCGACGCCGTGGGCATGAAACCCCTGTGCTGCGGCGACCGCGACGACGCGGAGCGCCTGCACGCGGCCTCCGGCGGCGAGGCGCCCCTCAACACGATCAACCCCGTCTGGCTGCGCACCCCGGCGGCGCCCTACACCGCCTCCCTCATCGAGAACCGCCTCCTGGACCTGGCGCTCGTCTTTGAATCCTACAACGCCCTCCGGGCCCGTCACGCGGTGGTCGTCGTGGAGGGCGCGGGCGGCTGGATGGTGCCGATCACGGCGGATTATTTCCTCAGCGATCTGGCCGCCGCGATGGATTTGCCCGTGGCTGTGGTGGTCGCCAACAAACTCGGCGCCCTCAACCACACCCTGCTCACCGTCCAAGCCATCGAAGCCCGCGCACTCTCCTGTGCCGGGGTGATCCTCAATCACACCACCCCGGATTCGGGAGATCCCGCCACGACCACCAACCGCGCGGTTCTCGAGTCGTTATTGCGGGTGCCTATTTTGTGGGAAGTCCCCTACGAACCCGGCACGCCGGGGGACGGGGGGTGACCGCTCGTCAGGCGGGAGCGGGTGAGGGGTGAGGGGTGAGGGGTGAGGGGTGAGGGGTGAGGGGTGAGGGGTGAGGGCTGAGGGGTGAGGGGTGGAGGGAATGTTTTTCGAGCGGGAGCAAAGGAGCCGTCGCTTGAAAAAAAGGGGAGCGCGGGGCTGCATTTGCAATCCCGGCAAAGTGGGTGGAGGTTCGATTACAAATTCATAACCCCCTCAACCGAGGGGCTCGGCATTTCAGGAACGGGGGCGGGTATCAACGGGGTGGTCATGACGGTTTCTCTCAAGCAATTCCTCAACGGCAGTTCCGCAACTGCGACCGGATAGATAACCGCAGGCGGCCCGCTGCACATGCCGCATCCCGCCAAGCCCCCGCACCCATTTTAAACCATCGCGTATTATGTTGATCCACAAGTTCTTCCATGTCGCCCGGAGCCTTCCGGAAACGCAGAGACGGCTTGAAGCCTGGCAAACCCAGTGCGGACTACCGGGCATCCAAGCCGACTTCCCCCACCCCGCGCCTTGGGAATGGCCCCCCGACGCCGGCCCGCAGGAAGACATCACTCTGGAGAGCCTTCCCGGCGCGCACTCCCGCCAAATCCTTTTCCGCTCCCTCAAAGGCCCCATCGAACTGGCCGGGCTCATCGAGTTTTTCCCGATCCGCGACAACTTCACCGAAATCGAGCTGACGGCCGACTGCACATTCCCGTCCGCGCACCCGGACCCGCCGGCCTGGGACGCGTGGGTTGAGGACTTCCTCAACGCGCAACTCCAGCGCATCGAACAAGACCTCAATGAACCCGCGTTCTCTCTTACGCTCGACGCCGGTTAAAAGCGCGTCAGCGCTCCGGGGGGCCCATCGGTCCGATCGGTCCCATCGGTCCCATCGGTCCCATCGGTCCCATCGGTCCCATCGGTCCCATCGGTCCCATCAGTCCGATCAGTCAAATAAGCCCCCCTGTTCCACACGCCTTAGCCGGGCTCCTGCGGAACCGCAGGCAACCGCCGCAGCGAGTTGCGAACAAAATTGGCCCCCAGCTCCCAGATGGGTCCGGGAAACGTGCGGCAATCCTCGAGCACCGACTCAAAGGCCGCCATAAAATGAGCGATCTCCCTTTCGCCGATCACCAGCGGCGGGATCAGCTTGATCACGTCCATGCCGTGCCCGGCGATCTGGCACAACACCCCGTGCCGGGTGAGCAGGGCCGTCACCAACATCTGACAGAAGAGCTCCGGCTCCAGCCGGTGCAGGAGCTTCCAGCCCATGCGCGCAGCCAGTTCCCGCGGCTCGTGGAATTCGATCGCGATCATGAGCCCTTTGCCACGCACCTCCTTGATGACCGAGTGCCGGCGCTGAAGAGCGGTGAGCCGGTCCAGGAGCTCAGCGCCCACCGACTCGGCCCGGGCCACCAGCTGCTCCTCCTCAATCACTTGCAGCGTGGCAAGCCCGCACGCCATCGCCAGGTTGTTGCGCCCGAACGTCGAGGAATGCACCACGCAACGGTCCAGCCGACTGAATGTCCGCTGATAAATCCAACGCCGCGCCACCACCGCCCCGCAGGGCACATAACCGCCGCTCAGGGACTTCGCCACGGTCACCAAGTCCGGCTCCAACCCCCAATGCTCGAACCCCCACCAACGCCCCGTCCGCCCCAGTCCCGTCTGGACCTCGTCCGCGATGAGCAGGGTGCCACTCGCCCGACAGAGTTCCTGGGCGCGCTGATAAAACTCAGCAGTCGCATACAGGACGCCCTTGCCAAAAACCGGCTCCACAATCAGCGCGGCATACCGGCCCGATTCCAGTTCCCGCTGGAGCGCCGCGAGATCCCCCAACCCCACCCGCACACAACCTTCAAGCAAAGGGCCGAATCCCTCCTGAAAATGCGCGTCGCCCATGACCGAGAGCGAACCGTGGGTCAGACCATGAAAGGCCCCTTGAAAAGAAAGCAACCCCGCTCGGCCCGTGGCGGCCCGGGCAAATTTCAACGCCCCCTCCACGGCTTCCGTCCCGGAATTGCAGAAAAAAACGGCATCCAGATGGGATGGCATTTTTTTGAGGAGCGCCTCGGCGAGCAGCCCGCTCAAGAGCGAACAATCCATCTGGACCATGTTCGGCAGATCCAGTTCAAGCGTCTCCTGGATGGCGCGCTTGAGCGCGGGGTGGTTGCGCCCGATGTTGTACACGCTATACCCGCTCAAAAAATCCAGGTAAGCCCGGTCCTCAGCGTCGTAGAGCCACGCCCCCGATGCCCGGGTGTAAACGCGGTCGAACCCGATGATGCGCTGGACCTCCACCAGGGTCCGGTTCAGGTGCCTGAAATGGAGCTCGTAATTCTCCCCCAAACGCCCGGCTACGAGTCTCTTGAGATCCAACGGCATGCGCCCGGGAATCTACAGATCGGGCCGCGGGGCGCGAGGCGGAAAATCACCCCGGAACCCGACCGCTTTCCTTCTGGCCGACGCTTGGCGGAAATGGGATGACTGCCCGTTCGCAACCCATGAAAATCCCCTCCCTCTGCGCGCTCCTCGTTCTTGCGGCTCAGCCCCTCCTCGCCGACGGCCCCAAGGACAACATCCCCGAGGCCGTCCGCCCGATTCCCCCGCTCGGCATCGAGATCCCCTCGGAGGAACGGAAAGAACTGGAGCAACGCGCAGCCGAACTGCTTGCGGAAATCACTGACCTGCGGGCCAAACTCAAAAAGAGCCCGCAACAACTCGAGCTCTTGCCCGACGTGGAGGTGTACCACAAAGCGGTCGATTGGGCCCTGCGGTACAACGAATTCTTCAAGCCCCAGGAAACCGCCGCCGCCCGCGACCTGCTCAAGCGCGGGTTTGAACGCGCCCAGGCGCTGCGCGAGGGCCAGGCCCCCTGGCTGACCCAAACCGGCCTGGTCACGCGCGCCTACCGCTCCAAAATCGACGGCTCCATCCAGCCCTTCGGACTGGAAATCCCGCCCGGCGCATTGTCCGGGGCGCCCAACCGGGTTGATTTCTGGTGCCACGGCCGGGGCGAAACCCTCAGCGAACTCGCTTTCCTGGATCAACGCCACAAAAGCCCCGGACAGTTCAAGCCCGAGGGCGCCATTGTGGTGCACCTCTACGGGCGGTATTGCTGCGCCAACAAGTTCGCGGGCGAAATCGATCTGTTCGAGGCGCTCGAACGCCTTCAACGCGATTATCGGGTGGACCAAAACCGGATTCTCATCCGCGGCTTTTCCATGGGCGGCGCGGCCGCCTGGCAGTTCGCCGTGCATTACCCGGGAAAATGGTGCGCCGCGGCACCCGGGGCCGGCTTCAGCGAAACGGCGGATTTCCTCAAGGTGTTCCAGGAGGAGGAACTCCGGCCCACCCCCTACGAGAAAAAACTCTGGCATCTCTACGATGCCACGGATTACGCGCTGAACCTGTTCAACTGCCCGACAGTGGCGTACAGCGGCGAGTTGGACCGCCAAAAACAAGCCGCCGATCAGATGGAAAAGGCCCTCGCAGCCGAGAGCATGACGCTCACCCATTTAATCGGGCCGAAGACCGCCCACAAATACCACCCCGATTCTGCCCGGGACATCGCGCAGCGCCTTGACTCCATCGCCGCCCGGGGCCGCGACCCGGTGCCGCCCCGGATTCTTTTCACGACCTGGACATTGCGCTACGCGGAATGCCTCTGGCTCAAACTCGAAGGCCTCGGCCAACACTGGGAACGCGCCCGGGTGGAGGCGCAGCTGGATTCCCCGGGCCAAGCCGTGCGACTTACCACCAGCAACGTCACCGCGCTCGCCCTGGATTTCGCGGCTGGCCTCTGCCCCCTGGACCCCACCCGGCCCGTCATGGTCACTCTGGACGGCACGCAAGTGAGCTGTCCGCCCCCTCAGAGCGACCGCTCCTGGACAGTGCATTTCCAAAAACAAGGGAGCACCTGGGCGCTGGCCACCGAACCGGGGGAAACCCTCGCCAAACGCCCCGGGCTCCAGGGCCCCATTGACGACGCGTTCCTCGACAGCTTCCTCATGGTCCGGCCGTCCGGCCAGGCGCTGCACCCGGCCACCGGGCAATGGGTGACCACGGAGATGCAGCGGGCACAGGAGCACTGGCGCAAGCAGTTCCGCGGCGACGCCCCCATCAAGGACGACCACGCGCTCACCGACGAGGACATCGCCGCCAACCATCTCGTCCTCTGGGGCGACCCGCAGAGCAACCAAGTGCTCGCTCGGATCATGGCCAAACTCCCGGTCCAATGGACCGCCCAGGAAGTGCGCCTCGGCAGCCGCACCTTTGACGGTGCCCAGCATGTGCCGGCGCTGATCTTCCCGAACCCCCTCAACCCGAAACGTTACGTTGTCATCAACAGCAGCTTCACCTACCGCGAATACGATTACCTCAACAACGCGCGCCAAGTCCCCAAGCTCCCCGATTACGCCGTGTTCGATATCCGCAAACCCGCCACCTCCCAGGCCCCGGCCGCCGTGGCTCTGGCGGGGTTCTTCGGGGAACGCTGGGAACTTCCACCAGCGGCGAAATAGGCCGCAGACAGAAGCTTGGGGCCGGGCGAATGCAGCAGGGCTGTCGTGCGGGTTAAAATCCACGGCCGTGGAGCTGAGGTCGCAGATGGCGGTGGACGCCTGCCTCCCCAAGCTCAGTGCCCGGGGCTGCGGGCAACCGCGATTTCAAAAGTGATCCGATGGCCGGGTTCGCCGCAGCGCTTGGTTGGCGGCGAGAAATCGAGGAGAAAGAATAAGCCAAGAGTGGGGCACGGCTAGAATCACCAAATGGCTCCTCCGATCAGAGAGGAGGCGACAAGCAACGCGAGCGCAAGCGACTTCCAAGAACCGAGAACCCGCCCCTGCCAGCTGCGCGCCTCACGATCGAGGCGCGCCGCACCGGCCTGGGAAGTCTGTGATGTGCGGCGCTCGGACCAGCGCAGGACGCAGAAGATGCCTATGATGCCGTCGAAGAGTCCGACAAGCGCCCGAATGATGATGGATGCAATGTCGCTCAAGACTGGTGCGTTCGGTTCAAGTTTGGCTTGGCAAAACTTCGTTCACAGGACACGCGTAGAACCGGCTGACAGGGATTCGGCACCCGCCGCGGGATTCACCGTCAGCTGAGGGGCGAGGTTCATTGCGCGGCATTTAAAGGAGGCACCGCTCTGATCGCGACTCGAAAACGGCCAGCCAATGCCCCCCGACTCATTTCCTTTTTTGGGGGACAGACAAACTGTGTGAAGGCCGCGTAAATGAGTCCGTCTTTCTGCTCCCCCGGCCTCCTTATCGATGGGCGAAGCGGAACTTTGGCAGACTGGGACCCCAAAGTCTCCGCGATTGAGAACGCCACGCTCCTCCGATCCGGTCCAGTTCGGATCTCCGGGTGGAACAAGAAGTGGCGAACCGTACGGTTCGCCTTTCCCTTGGCACTGGAGCCTGCGGTCTGGACCGCTTCCCTCGACTTAGTTAGTCGTGGAATGTCCCGGAGGGGCGCACCGCTTTATTCCGCAAATCCCGCACGGCGAACAGCCCATGCAGATCCACGTTCCTCATTTCCCGGGCGCCATTCTTCCGACGACTCCCAAACCGCTCCCGGTTCTTTTTGAATACCCGCTCCACGAAATCCCCTGCCCCTATCGCGCAGCCGTCGCTGAAATACCGCACACGACAACGCAGCGACTGGTAAAAGCTCAACTTCCCGCCCGACCGGATCACCGCCTCCACCTCCCGAGCTCCCATCCCCCGGCGCGCCCCCAGCCCGTCGGGCCCCGCTTCGCGCTCCTCCCCGTTTTCGAACAGATAAACACGGTATCGGGCCAACAAACGCCGCATCTCCTGGCACTCGGTTTCCCCGGGGCGCTCGGATGCCAGCACGCCCATCACGACCTTTTTCAGGCCCAGCTCTGCCGGCGTCCGCCCCGCCACGGCCTCCGCATAACCGCTCCAGCGGTAATCGGCCGGATCTTTTATGATCCCGGCTCGCACGGGGTTGAGGTCGATCTACGCCGCCATGGTCGAGAGCGTCTGGCCAGTGCCCTCCACCAGCACGCTCTTGAAACGCCCCTCCCACAGAGTTCCACACCGCTCGTTCCGGGCGTTGAACCACTGCGAAAAGCGCTGTTTCACCCCCTGCATGAAGCTGGCCAGATTCCACATCCGGCGCAGAAACCGCCCCCGGAGCCGTTCCGCCCCGGCGTCATCGCCAGCGCCACGCATTTCGGCGAGTTGCCGCTCCAGTTCCGACGCCGGATAGGAAAGCTCGGCCCGTCGAACCAGCCGCACTAGCTCCGCATCATCGGGCATGGTTTCCGGGCGTCTGGTCACGTGCACCAGCACATGCACGTGGTTGCTCATGACGCAGAAGGTGAGCACTTGCACGCCGCAGAACTCCTCATAGGCCCGGAGAATCTCGACAAACTTCTCTTTTTCCCGGTCCCCGAACGCGAACCGCCTCTCGACGACCCGCGTCACGCAGTGATAACCCGCCTCCAACGCCCCCTCCTCCGCCAGCAGCCTCCCCATCCTCATGGCAAAACCGGTCGCCCATCACCACACACGCGTCAAAATTTTTTTATACATTTTGCTTTTCCCCAATCCATTGGCGCACTTGAGTAAACGGGCCCAGAGCTGCTTTTTGATCACCTCCATCGCCTGTTGTGCGCTTCGCTTGGGAAGATACCCAAAACTGTTGGGATGAAAGTCCGCCTCGTAGATCGGCATCAACACCAGCCAGAGCCCGGTTTGCACCACGCGATCTTTCACCATCGGGATGCCCGGCAGCCGTTTCTTTCCGCCCGTTTTGGCAATCCACACCCGTTTGACTGGCGAGGCCTCGTATTCCTTCGCTAGCAATTCTTCGCCCAGCCTCCTGACCCATTGGAGGACTCCTCCTGCCGTCCGCTCAATGTAGGAGGGAGTCTCAACCCGCCAAAAGCCGACAAACTCAGGGCGAAACGCTCCCTCAAAGGCTGCAGAAAGAGCGCCGGTTGTGACAACGCCTGCCGCATCCATCTCCGCGGCATCCATTTAGATGCGTGAGCCCTGATTGGGGGAGGATTGGGGCCGCACAATTCTGGAATATTTCCTGCTAACTGAACGATCGGGCCGCGCATTCATTCACCGTCCATTCACTCACGAAAAACGATCCGCGCATGCCGAACTCCCGTAACAACCCGGTTTTGGTGCAGCGCATGACCCGCTTCAGCCCGGACTTTTCGCTGCCGAAACAGCCGAATGGGACAGCCGAGCTGGGTCGCGCCGCTTCACTCATCACTCCCGCAGCGTCCAGTTTCACGTGTGCCCAAGTGCTCCGAAACGGGCGCGATGGAGTAGACCATCGGGCGGCTTTGATCCCGCAGTGGGCCATGGGGCCGCGCTCGGTGTCGGCCCTGATTTCGCCGGGAAAGTTGTCGAGCATTCAAATGTGGCAGAACGCGGCGAAACGCGCTCCCCGTCTGGCCGGAACCCTTCTGGGGCTCCTGTTCGGGCTCCAGTCGCAATCCTTCGACCTACACCCGGTTGAGGGCAGTCAAAACGCCGCGGGAACAAGCCGCCGCCCCCACGGCGAGGTTAATGCGGACGGGGAGGGAGTGTCCTGAGGTTCCCGCAAACGACAGCGGGCTTTGGCAGGGACGAGCAACCTCCGGCTTCCGGATCAACACCCGCGCCGGACGGCTCCTGCGGGGAGACAAATCCAACTAAGAACGCCGCCGCCCTCCCAATCCGCCAAATCCCGATGTTGCAGGCCAACCCTCTCATGCTTTCCATCAGATCCGGACGTGTCTCAAATCGTCTTGCCATCGCGTTCCTTGGCCTTCTGGCCCTGCCCGGGGCCCGCTCTCTTTCCGCAGCAGAACCGGGTCGCCCATTTCTGGAACAGCACTGCTTCGACTGCCACGACGCCGACACCCAGAAAGGCAACCTCAACCTCTCCGCACTCCAGTATCAGCCGAGCAATCCCGGCAACTTTGAGACGTGGGTCAAAATCCACGACAACGTGGCCTGCGGCGAGATGCCTCCGAAGAAAAAGGCGCGTCCTCTTGAGGATCAAAGGAGAGCGTTTCTTTCGGAGCTTGCCTCGAAGCTCATCGCTACGGAAAGGGAGCGCTCGGAAACTTCAGGACGCGCAGTGTTTCGGCGGCTCACGCGGACCGAGTATGAGAACGCCCTCAAAGACCTTCTGGATCTCCCGGAGTTGCACGTGAAAGAAATGCTGCCCGCCGACGGGTTGCGGCACGGCTTCGACAAGGTCGGCGAGGCGCTGGACATTTCCCACGTTCAACTCTCCAAATACTTGGAAGCGGCCGAACGCGCTCTGGTCGCCGCCACAGCCACCCGGGCCACGCCCCCGCCCGTTTTTCAGCGGCGCCTCTACCCGACACAATCCTTCAAGTTCCACATGAACCTGACGCTGGGAAGCGCGGTGCTGCTCAAGGACGGCAAGCCCGATCCCCTCTGGCCCGTCTTGGCGGAACGACGCGACTCACCGGACCTGGGAAAAATCAAAACCCCGGACTTCTCCAAGCTCCAACAGTCGGTTGCTTTGCTCACCCCGAATCTGGAGGGCTGGCTCAAAAGCATGACATTCGCCCCGATCCACGCGGGCCGGTACAAACTCCGGCTCTCGACGTGGAGCTTCCAATGGAACGCGGGCAAGATCGAACCCGCGACCATCCAGCAAACCGCCAGGCTCCAGGTGGGGCCCAGGACATTGGGGTATTTTGGCGCTCCGTCAATGACCCCCGCCCTCCACGAAATTGAGCCGTGGCTTGAGATGGGTGACGAGGTCATCTTCGACCCTGCCTCATTTTTCTGGACCGGCTCTCAAATCCATCAGCGGAAAGGCGGCGGCGGCGCCTATGTCGGCCCGGCCGTCGTTGTCGACTGGCTCGAAGTCGACGGACCGCACTTCGAGGAATGGCCCCCTCAAAGCCACCGGCGCCTCTACGGAATGCTACCTCTTGAACCACTTGACCCCGCCCTCGGGCTCAACGCGCCGGAACGGGTGCATTCCCGGCAAACACTCGGCTACGGCTGGCCTCAAACCAGCCAACTTCCCCCGGAGGAACGGGATTCCTCCCGGCTGTTCACGGTCTCGAGCCAGGATCCGGATGCAGACGCCAGGCGGCTGCTGGCCGAGTTTCTTCCCGTCGCCTTCCGCCGCCCGGTGAGCCCGGAGGACATCGAGGCGTATGCTCGCCTAGCCAAGGATCGTCTCGCGAAAAAGGATTGTTTCGAGCTCGCCATGCGCCATGCCTACCGGGCGGCGCTGACCTCCACCGAGTTCCTGTTCCGGGCCGAAACCCCTGGCCCCCTCAGCGCGTTCGCCCTCGCATCCAGACTCTCCTTCTGGCTGTGGAACTCCCAGCCCGACGCCCCTCTGCTCGCCGCTGCCGCCAACGGATCTCTCCTCGAACCCCTCGTCCTGCACGCCGAGATGGAGCGCATGCTTAAAGATCCCCGGAGCAACCGCTTCGCCGCCGATTTCCTCGACCAATGGCTCAACCTCCGGGACATCGACGCCACGGATCCTGACGCCGCTCTCTACCCCGAATTTCACCGCTACCTGAAAGAGTCCATGCTGGACGAGAGCCGCTCTTTTTTCAGGGAACTCATTGATTCCAACCTGCCGGCGTCAAACATCCTCCACTCGGATTTCGCTATGCTCAACCAGCGCCTCGCCGAGCACTATGGAATCGCGGGCGTTGAAGGCCCGCAGATCCGCAAGGTCCGCCTTCCCGACGACAGTCACAGGGGCGGATTCCCCACGCAGGCCAGCGTGTTAAAAGTGACCGCTAACGGAACCGTGTCGTCGCCCGTCGTGCGAGGCGTGTTCTTCACCGAACGCTTCCTCGGCCTCCCCGTGCCGCCCCCTCCCCCGGGTATCCCTGCCATCGATCCCGACACCCGGGGGGCCACCACCGTGCGAGAACAACTCGACAAACACCGGGCCGACACGAGCTGCGCCGCCTGCCACCGCAAAATGGATCCCCCGGGACTCGCTTTGGAAAACTACGACGTCATCGGAGGCTGGCGCTCCAATTACCGTTCCCTGGACAAAGGTTCGCCGGTGAGCGTCCGACTACCGGACGGTGCCTCCGTCCGCTACAAAGAAGGTCCCACGGTCGATCCCAGCGGTGAAACCGCCCACAGTGAAGCCTTCGGCGACCTGCTCGGACTAAAAGGCCTCATTCTCAAGAAACCCGAAACGGTTGCGCGCGCGTTCACCGCCCAAATGCTGGCCTATGCAACCGGCGCCGAGGTCGGGTTTTCTGACCGCGCGGAACTCGACCGGATCGTAGCCCAGACCGCCGCAGGAAATTACCGCGTACGGGATCTGCTCCACGCAATCGGCCAAAGCCGCCTCTTTCTCAACAAGTAAGACCCGTCCGCATTCCAGCGCCCATGCCCAACTCGTTCTCCCGTCGACAATTTCTGCTGCGCGCCGCCGGTGCAGCCCTCGCGCTCCCCCTTCTGGAGTCGCGAGCCCAATCCGGAGACGCTCTCTGCCCCATGCGGATGGTGTTTATCATGACAAACATGGGCGTCATTCCGCGCTACTTTTTCCCGGAACAACCGGGAAAGGACTACGCAAGCACCCCCTACCTGGACCTGCTTTCTGAGCATCGGCACCGCTTCACGGTCTTCAGCGGGGTGTCGCATCCGGGAGTCGACGGAAACCACTCCTCGGAACGCAGCTTCCTCTCCTGCGCCCCGCGCCCCGGAGCCAGCAGTTTCAAAAACTCTCTCTCCGTCGATCAATTTGCCGCCGAACAGATCGGCCCCAAAACCCGGTTTAACTCCCTGGTTCTGGGGGTCGGCAAGGGGCATATGGGCACCCCCTCCACGACCCGAGACGGCGTTCAGCTGCCCTGCGAACACAGCCCCGCCCAACTTTACCGCAAGCTTTTCATCCAAGGCACTCCCGAGGAGGTCGAGCGCAACATCGACAACCTCCGCAAAGGCGGCAGCATCCTCGACTTCGTCCGCAACGAAGCGCGCGGCCTGGGCAAAAATCTACCCGCCCGGGATCGGACCCGGCTCGACCAGTACTTCACCTCGGTCCGCGAACTCGAACAGCGCCTCGAGCACTCTGAAGCGTGGGAACTCAAACCCAAACCCTCCGTCTCCGCCCCCGCACCCAAAGACATCCCGGACGATGGCGAGGTCGAAGCCCAGACCGATCTCATGTACGACACGTTCCGGCTGGCGCTTGAAACCGATAGCACTCGGATCGTCAGCATCTATCTGGGCCCTCTGCTCGTCACCGCGAAGATCCCGGGGGTCAAGAACCAAACTCACGCCCTGACCCATCACGGGAACGATCCCGCCAAGATCGAAGAGCTCCGCAGGATCGAGGAAGCCCAGTTCCGCAGCTTGAACAAGCTCATGTCCCGCCTAGCGAGCGTGAGCGAGCCGGGAGGCTCGCTGCTGGACCACACCATGCTTCTCTACGGCTCCAACCTCAGCAACGCCAACGCCCACGACACCACCAACCTCCCGCTTCTCTTTGCAGGCGGCGGATTTCAACACGGCCAACACCTCGCCTTCGATAAAACCCGCAACAAACCGCTGGCCAACCTTTTCGTCAGCATGCTACAGCGCAGCGGCCTTGAAAGCGACCGCTTCGCCTCCAGCACGGGCACCATGCCCGGCTTGGAAGTCTGACACCCGCCCCCGCCCGCGCCCCTCCACGCCTCCCACTCCATGAAATCACCCCGACACCTCATGTCCCGCCCATTCATCGCAACCCCCTGCATCGCTCTTTGCGCCCTTTTCAGCGTCTCATCGGCCTCCGCCATCGATTACCCCGCCGCCACTCCTGAACCCCAGAAGACCGGCTGGCCTCTCACCGAAGCGGAGCTCACGTTCATTCTGACGCCCGAACATGCGCGCCGCCCCGGCGCAGAGAAAAAAATGCATACCCCGGAGCTCTGGCCTGTTGTTCCGTCCGCAGGCTCCTGGGGCGGCACATCCTGGTTGGATATGCACACCCGGCTCGTCGCCAACACACAGGCCAATCAGGGCCCTATCGATTGCCTCCTCGTCGGCGACAGCATCACGATGCAGTGGGGGGCCGCATGGAAGAAACATTTCGGCCATTACAAGGCGGTCAACATCGGCATCGGCGGCGACAAAACCCAGAACGTCCTCTGGCGCTTGGACCATGGCGGTGTCGACGGCCTCACTCCAAAAGTCATCGTGCTGATGATCGGCAACAACAACATGTTCTTCTCCAGGGAAACCGGCACCGAGCCGGTCGCGAGAGGCATTCAATCGTGCGCAGAAAACCTTCTCGAAAAGTTTCCCGCCGCCGAGCTCATCCTGGCCAAAATCCTCCCCGCTCACGCCCCGGGAAACCCGTTCTATGAGGACATCAAAAGCACCAATGCGGCGCTAGATTCACTCAACCTCGCCCAGAACCCGCGCATTCACATGCTCGACCTCTGGAGCGATGTCACAAACCCCGACGGCAGCCTCAAGCCGGGCATCTTTACCACCGACAACATCCATCTCACCCAGGAAGGCGGCTATGAACTCTACGCCTCCAAACTTAAGCCGGTGATCGAGGCGCTCCTAGGGCAATCCAAGTGATCCGGGACCGCTTTACAAACCCCTTCCATGAACGCCGCCCGAGCCGCATCCTGCCTCCTTTTAGCCATTGGACACCTCGCATGCACTTCCGTGCACGCGGTGGACTACCCCTACAAACCGTATTCTGAAGGCAAACTCGACCCCCAACCCTCTGGCTGGCCCCTGAGTCCCGCCGAGCTTCTGTGGGTCGAACAGCCCGAGTATTCGCGGAAACCCGGCCACGAGGCGCACAAACATCTGCCTGAAATGTGGCCCGTAACGCCCACCGCCGGCCACTGGAAACCCAAGGCGGAAGGCGACGGCAATCGCTGGCTCCAGAACCACCAAACCCTCGTCTCCCTCGTCCAAGCCGCCAAAGGCTCTGTCGACGTCGCTCTTCTCGGTGACAGCATCACCCAAGCCTGGGGCGGCGGCTGGAACCAAGCGCCTGTGAACCCCGCGTGGGCTGGCCGCTTTCCAAATCTTAAGATGCTCAACCTCGGCATCGGCGGCGACCGGACAGAGGGAATCCTTTGGCGCCTCGAACACGGCGCGCTTGATGGCGTTTCCCCTCGGATCATCGTTCTCCTGATCGGTGTTAATAACGCGCCCCTGGTCACCGCCAACGGCATTCCGCCCGCACGGGTCGCCGAAGGCATTCACCTTTGCGTGGGCAACCTCCGTGAACGCTGCCCGAATTCCCAGATCGTTGTGGTCAAGACCCTGCCGGGGTTCGCCCATCAATCCACCGTTCACGCCGACATCCAACGCATCAACTCAGCCGTCGAAACTCTCAAGCTCGATTCCGATCCGTTCGTGCATCTGCTCGATCTGTGGACGGATTTCACGGAGTCGGACGGTTCGCTGAAAAAAGCCGCTTACGCAGGTGATGACCTGCATCTCAGCAACGCGGGATACGAGATCTACGCATCCCGACTCCAACCGCTCCTGGAAAAGCTGTTCTCCAAACAATGACCCGAACCGGGCATGGGCGCACACCGCCGCCCCCTCGGTCGGAAACGTTTTGAGACACGGTTCATCGGCGGGACTTCCACGGTTTCAAAAGACGAAGCCGCGACGGAGAAGCTCTGCCTCCGGGCGGAGCAACCCATAGACAGCACGCCGGAACAGAGCTCCAGGGCCCATTCACTCGCAGGACTTTCCGAGCCAAGTCCGAGCGGGGCCAAAGGCCCGCGTTGGCACAACCGCTCCCCTACGCCTACGGCGCTCCCGTCCTCCAGCCCAAGGTTGCGGTCGCCAGATCGCTCCCTTGGGACCACATCCCACCAAACCTTTCAACCCCAACGGGGTTGCGCCCCATACGCCGTTCTCCCATCCGTCCCGGCCGGAACCGCTTTGCGGTTCAATCGGCACTCCACTCATTCCCAGGGTAGGCCTCATTCCATTCGGCCGACCCTGGGCTGGAGGTCGTAAGCCCTTCGGGCTGGAAGCCCGACCACCACTCCGCCGCCTTCCTCGGGGAGCCGCCTTCCTCGCGGGGCGGTGGGGGCGGCTGGGGACAGGCAACCTGGGATCTGACCATTCACCGGGGATCCGCAGGCTTTCGCGCGAGCCCTCATCGGGAAGTTAAGCCGCAAGCGCCTCATTTTGAACGCAAGTCGGGGCTAGAGGGAGGGCTCACGCGTCTAAAATTCAGCTTTGCGGGGGGCGGGGACGCACAAGTTCTCAGAGTGCGTGGCAAGGCGGAGGGCCTTGTTCCCCGGGGGAACAGAGAGAGTAGCCAACGGTGGAGCAAAGCGACACCACCGGAACGCGGCCCCAAAAACACCCCACCCCGCGGCGGGGTGGCAGAGGATTTGTTCCCCGGGTGCTCTCTGGCTTTCAAGGAGCCCGGATAAGACATCCCTGCGTCGACGGGCTACAGCTCCAGAAACTTCCGCCGCGCGCTTGGCTCGCCCGAAAGGATCTGCCCGAGATTATCCCAGCGCCCATTGATTCCCAGCGTGCGGATCACCCAGATGTGACCGGAGGGTTCCAGCGTCTCGTCCCGGTAACCCAGACTCCAGTTCATCAGATCGAACGGAACCGGACGCACAAACGCAGGCCGCAGCGGAGCCTGATCTTCCGGCGTCACGGGCGGCTTCACGGGCACCTCGGGGTCCACAGGGATCGGAGGAATCATTGGCGGCTTCACAGCCAACGGCTGAAGGACATACCCGCTTCCGTCCACCGAGTTGAACTGCTCGGACATCCTCGCGTTTTTGGCCACCCCGGACCCGGCCAGCCGCGTCACGTTGTTTTTCCCAGAAACGGCCCCGCTGGCCGTGTTCCAAAAGACCGTCTTCGCGCCGGTCGAGTCCGGCGAATAGGACAGCGTCCCGTTGAACGCGATCTTGGGGGAAACCATGCTCAGCCCGATGTCTTTGAGCCCCGCGTTCGTGAACTCCCCGGCGGCCCGCGCCAGCACTTGGAGATTGTCCACATTGAGGTCCATCGAGACCGACGCGGCGAGGTCACCCACCACACCGCTCGCCGCCGTCACCGACAGCGCGCCGTTGCTCACCACCAGCTTGTGGCCACCGCCCATCACGAACTTGTCCGACTCAAACGCCACGTCCCCACTCGGCTTCACGATCGACGAACGCCCGGAGGCCGTAGGACGTTCCGTCGGGTTGAGCGCGATCATGGCGCCGGACGCGTAACGGGCCCCTTGCAACACCAGCAAGTCACTCGCGTCCAAGGTCACGTCGCCCGCCGCCGACACGCCGCCCACTTCCACCCGGTTGCCGCGCGCGCTGAAACCCTCCAGCGCACCGCTTACGCCGGACTCACCCGTCACAGTCACGTTCCCGCTTGTCGCCAGCGACACGGCGCCCGCACCGTCCGCCCCGGCATTGAGCGTCAAGGCCCCGCCCCCCGTGCTGCGCAGAGCAACAGGGCCCGACACCTGCACCGCGTCTCCGTAGGTCTGGGTGCCCGTCGTCGTCACGTCGCCGGTGATCTCGGTCGACCCGCCCGCGTCCGTGCTCAGGCTCGCCACGCTGATCCCGCCGCCCAGCGTCGTCACCCCCGCCGTGTTCACCGTCAGATCATGCGCCCCGTCGGCCCCGCCGTTGAGCGCCAAAACCCCGCCGGCCGTGCTCGTCAGAATCGTAGCCGCCCCCAGAACCGCAGCGTCATCGTACGTCTGCGCACCCGTGGTTGTGATAGTTCCGGAAAGCCTCACCGTCCCGCCCGCGTCCGTCGTGACACTGCCCACGCTGATCCCGCCGCCCAACTGCGTGACGCCGCCCGTGTTGATCACCAGCGCCAGATCCCCCGTCGCCCCGGCGTTCAGGGTCACGTCGCCGGAATTCGTGCTCGTAAGCACCGCATCCTGCGCCAGCGTCACCCTGCCGCCGTACGTCTGCGCCCCGCTTGTGGTCACCGCACTCGTGCTCAGAAGGGTCGCGCCCGTCACTCCCAGCGTGCTCAGTCGGCTGACCGCGCCGTTAAACTCCGCGTTCCCGGTCACGCCGAGGCTGTTCGCACCACCCGCAACCGTGTCGGCAAAACTCACCGTCGTGCCGGTCAGCGCGGTGTCTCCGATCAACTCGGACTGTTCCCCGTAACTCTGGGCCCCGGTCGTCCGGATGTCGCCGGCAAGCCTCACCGTCCCGCCCGCGTCCGTCGTGACACTGCCGACGCTGATCCCTCCGCCCAGCTGCGTGACGCCGCTCGTGTTGATCACCAGCGCCTGATTCCCCGTCGCCCCGGCGTCCAGGGTCACGTCGCCGGAACCCGTGCTCGTAAGCACCGCATCCTGCGCCAGCGTCACCCTGCCGCCGTACGTCTGCGCCCCGCTTGTGGCCACCGCGCTCGTGTTCAGAAGGGTCGTGCCCGTCACTCCCAGCGCGCTCAGCCCGCTGACGGCACCGTTAAACTCCGCGTTCCCGGTCACGCCCAGGCTGTTCGCGCCGCCCGCAACCGTGTCGACAAAACGCACCGTCGTCCCGGTCAGCGCCGCGTTGCTGCCCAGCGTCACCGCACCCGTGTAGGTTTGCGCTCCGGAGGTCGTCACCGTTCCGCCGTTGATTGCCGTGGTCCCGCTGACAGAAAGCGAGCTCAGGCCCGTGGCCGCACCTCCGAACACCGCGTTCCCGCCCACAGCGAGGCTGCTTGCGCCGCCCGCAAGCGTGTTGCCAAAACTCACCGTCGTGCCCGTCAGCAAGGTGTTTCCGATCAACTCCGCCTGTTCACCGTAACTCTGCGCACCGGTCGTCCGGATGTCGCTGGAAAGCCTCACAGTGCCGGGTCCGTCCGTCGTGATACTCGCCACGTTGATGCCGCCCCCCAGCGTCGTCACTCCGGCCGTGTTCACCGTCAGATCAAACGCCCCGCGGGCCCCGCCGTTGAACGCCACAGCCCCGCCGCCCGTGCTCGCCAGGGTCGTTGCCGCCCCCAGAACCGCCGCGTCGTTGTAAGTCTGCGCACCGCTGGTGGTCACCGTCCCGGGCAGCTCCACCGTGCCGCCCGCGTCGGTTTGCAGGCTGGCCAAGTTGATCGCGCCCCTGAGCCGCGTCACCCCGGAGGTGTTCACGTTGAGCGCGAACGCACCCGTCGCCCCCGCGTTCACGTTCACGTCGCTCGCGCCGGAGCTGCTCAGGGTCGTCGCGGCCCCCAGCACAAGCGCGTCGGAGTAATCTTGCGACCCGCTGGTCGTCACCGCGCCGCCATTCAGCGCCGTGCTGCCGCCGACGTCCGTCAACACGCTGGCCGCCCGCACCGCGCCTTGAAAGGTCGCCGTCCCGGTCGAGAACACCGACAAGTCCCCGAGCGCCGTGGTCCCACCCAGCGCGGCCGACGCCGCGATGTTCCCGGCGCCCGAGCTCAGGGTAAGCTTCTGCGCACCGTTGAGTTGTTTCTCGATGTTGAGCGCACCGCCGCCCGTCTGAATCAGCGTCTCCTGAAGCAGCGAATAGTTCTCCTTCACCGAGAGACTCCCAGTCCCGTCCGCGCGGCCCAGGGTGAGTTTGTTAAACCCGGCCAGTGCGATCGCCCGCAGCTTGGACTGAGTCAGATCAAGCTGACCCGCCACGACGGTCGTTCCGAAGAACGTCATGTTCGTCGCAGAGGTTCCCGTTCCCAGCTGCAGTCCCCGCGTCCCGGTGATCGTCCCGGTGTTTGTCCCGGCAGAGCCTGCCAAGAGCATCTCGTTGGCCAGAAGCGCAAGGTCGTTCGCCCCGGCCGCCAGCGTTTGCGAAACTGTCAGGGTCCCCCCGGCCTCGAGCGTTCCGCCGTTGAGCAACTCCACCGACTCGGCATACGACTGGAGGCCGCTCGTCCTTACCGCCACTGCGGGACCGCCCACCCTTCCGAGGATGGTTTTCTGAGGGAAACCGGTGACGTCCGCCCCCCTCGATATCGTAAGGGATGCCAGTGGCGTGGTTGCGCCCAGCGATTCCGCCAGAGTTGTGAGCCCCCTGCTGTTGAGCGTCACCACGGAGCCGCCATCCAGCGCTCCGAGGACCATGAGGTTGCCCGTGCCGCTGTCAAACGTTGTGTTCTCCGCTAAAAGATTCGTCCGCCCCACCACGGTGAAATCCGCAGTCGCCTCGCCCCGGCCCACGATCAGGCTTTTTATGTTGGCGCCAAAGGCGCCCCAAGATTCGGGCGAAACCACGAGCGCTCTCGGGTTCGTCACGGAGTCTAAAAGCCGGACCGGGATATCCTTGCTCGGGGTGTAGATCTCCAATTTGCCCACATTCGAGATCGAGCCGGGACCGCCCAGGAGCGAAAGGTCGCTGTCGGAATAGAGGCTGAGGTTTTTGCCGTTCCCACTGATTGCCACCCCCGGATTGAACCTGATTGAACCATATTTCGGCCCCGTGGCGTCCAGCAGCCTGTTGTCGCTGCGGAGTTCGGTGTGGGTGGGCAGGGTCCAGCTCTCAAGGACCTCGATGGGAGCATGGTTCAACGACTCCGGGTCGCCGATGCGCAGCAAGGCGACGGACTCCTTAATGCGCCCCAACTTGGACGAGTTGAGATCCATCGTCTTTTTCGGGTCGAAGGCGTATGACGAGCCCACAGAGCGATTGAGGAGGAACCTGAAAGGCACCGAATCAATCGAGCCGAAGAAGTTCACGGCCAGAGTGGACAGGTCGGAGACATCCTGGTTGATGTCGAGCCCCATGCTCCTCACCCAGAGCCGCTTCAAAGCCTTGTCGGAATGCAAGGTTCCTCCGGTCGGGACGTCGAGGATGACGTTGGTTCTGACGAACAAAACCGTGTTCGCCTTGAGCGAGAACCGCGAAGTTTTACCGAAACCTGCGACCCGCAAATCGTTTTCCATTTCATAGCGCCCAAAGACGATCGACGTGAAATCGTTCCCGATCTGCTCGTATTCCGCCTCCGTGATCGTCAAACGGTCGGGAACCTGGCTAGCCACGCCCAAGACCATGCCCCTCCGAACGGGGTTCAGGGTCGGGCTCACAGTGAAGTTATTCGCCGGCTGGATTGTGAGCGTGTCCGTCCCGGAAATGGGGGCAAGGAGATCAATCTCCATCCCGCGCAGGTCCAAGGGCTTTTTGGTAAGGGTGAGGGCGGCGTTCACCGACACAGTTGCCGACGAATGGAGACTGAGCCCGGTCACGGTGCTCCCCGTCAAGTCGATCGGCGCGTTGATCGTCGTGCTCCCACCCACCGTTGCGTTCTCGCGACCCAGCTGCAGGACGCCCGCGAAATTCTTGGCCAGAGTGTTGAGATCGTCCACGAGCACTGTGAAGACGTTTTTCGTGGCGTCATAGGGGCGCCGCCCACCGCCATACACCTCCAAACCCCAGGTTGATTCCTTCTGGATGGGCGGGGAAATCGTGAGACCGCCAGCGCCCGTCACCGCAGAGAGCTTCCCGGGCGCTGACTGAATATCGCGCGCCGAGATCGCCAGGGACTTGCGACCGGCGTTGACGCCTTCGTTAAAGATGACCGGACCGCCGCTGGAAAGCCTCAGCAGCCCTCCCTTCGCGCCGGCGCCGGCATTCAACGCCAGACTATCGAGCACGGTGAGTGTGGTGTCTAGGGGACTCAACTCATCGCCAATTCTCAGCTCGCTGTTCCCGTCGGCGATCTGCTTGAGCATTGCCGTATCCAGGCGCAACGTTCCGGGGACCACTGTGTCCTGGCCGGGTTTGGTCATGTCTAAGATCTCGACGTTGGCGCGGATCGCGGTGGCAGTCGTGCTCCGCATCGGCAGGAGGGTCACGATCGCGTCCTTGGCGGACAACCCCGCCTTCAGATTGATCACGTTGCCCGTGAGCTCAAAGGTGCTCCCCGTCGGGACCGAGACGGCGATGTTTCCGACAATGCCTGCGGTTCCCGACCTGAATTGAATCAGGCTTGTGGCGGGGGCGCTCCCGCCAACGATCAACGCATTGCTGTCGATCGGCGGAACACTCTCCCCGATCGAAAACACGGCCGAGCTGTCGGAGCGCCCAA
Source organism: Chthoniobacter flavus (assembly GCA_945860355.1). Taxonomy (GTDB): domain Bacteria; phylum Verrucomicrobiota; class Verrucomicrobiia; order Chthoniobacterales; family Chthoniobacteraceae; genus CAIURC01. Next base: position 26,608 of record CAMARB010000011.1, read on the forward strand.
ACGTCAAACCGATGAAGTCTGATTTCCCGGTGGTCCCGTTTTCGAGGGCGAAGAGCTCCTGCCTTGTCAGGTCCAACTGTCCGGCCGTCAGGTTGTCTTTCGCCGCCAGCCTGAGTCCCGTCGTGGTGTTCGCCTGCTCGAATGTCAGCGCCCCGCTGCCGGTGACCGACCCCTTGGCGCCCGTCAAATTGATCTCGTCCGCCCGCAGCACGAACTTTCCGTAGCTCGTGGAGGTGCTGGCCCCCTGCCCGGCTTTGAGGATCGCGGCGCCCACGCTGAGAACGCCGTTCCGGGCCGCGTCGGTGCCGAGCACCTGAAACGTCGACGTCGGGAACAAGCCAGCCGCCGACGCGTCGACGTTTCCCAGGATAGTGATGCCGTCGTCGCTCGCCGCGGCCCCGTGGTCCACGGTCAGGTTCACAGCCGCGCCCTTGGTTATCAGCTGGCTTCCAGCGCCCAGCGTCAAGAAGCCGCCGCCGTCCGCGTCCGAGTCCGCCGTGAAGTTGATCGCCCCGTTGTTTGTGGAGATCGAGATCCCTGGATTCACCACGAGGTTGCGCCCGGCGCTCGCTGCGAGCCCCGCCCCGGCCCTGGTCATGGCGATCGCCTGGTTAAACGTGATGTCGTTCGTCGCGCTCAGGGTCACAGAGGCCGCGGCGCTGTTGATGACGGAGGCGTCCACAGTCTGGTCGCCCGATCCGCCAATCGTTCCGGCGCCTCCCGTCGCAATCGTCAGATTGGTGGGATCCAGAAGCCAGTCACCCATTTTCCCTTGGGGCGAACTCGCGTCCACCCTCGCCGTCTGGCCCACGCCCAACGTCAGTTTGCCGGAGGTCTCCACCTGGCCACCCGCCTGCCCGGCGCCCACGCCGCGCGCAGAGATCTGGCCGTCAAACTGCGTCGCGCCGTCCGCCCACACCACCACCTTGCCGCCCCCGCCGTGCCTCACGGCGTCGGCCTGGATGACGGTCGCCGCGTCCACGGTCGTCGTCTGAGCGCGATTCACCGCGCCGCCCCCCTGCCAGTCGCCGCCCAGCAACACCGCGCCCCCCCCGAGGTCCCCGCTCGCGTCCAGCTTGGCGCCCGTCAACGCCACCGTCTCACCCGTCACCTCGATCCGGCCCCCCTTCCTGCCCTTGCCGCGGGCCGACGCATCGATCCGCCCGCTCACCTCCACTCGCCCGCCTTTCCCCCCCCTCAACACCGCTTCCTCAGCCAGGATCTCACCGCTGTGCCGGAGGGCCACCGCGTAAAAGTCCCCGGCGCCGAGCAGCACCTTCTTCGCCACGATCCGCCCCGTGTTGACCACCCCCGCCTTCGCCGCCTTGCCCGGCGTGGCAGGTCCACCCTGGCTCACGTACACATTCCCCCCGCGCTCGCCCACCAGCACCTCGTCCCCGGCGACCATCGACACCATTCCCTTCGCCGATTGGACGACCCCGGTGTTCACCACATGCGCTCCAAAGAGGTTCACATCACCAGTCGCGCGGATCGTTCCCGCGTTGTTCACCTCGCCGCTCAGCTCCGTGAACCGGCGCCGACCCGCCAGAAAATCCTGGTCGCTGATTTTCCCGGCGGCGGCGACGATCCCGCCGACGTTGAGCACCGAACCGTTCTCGAAGAACACACCCGACGGGTTCACCAGCATCACCTGCCCGTTCGCCTTGAGCTGCCCGAAAATCCGGGTCGGATTGCCGTCCGTCACGCGGTTGAGCACCCGCGCCGTCGCCCCGGGCTGCACAAACGTCACCGCCTCCTTGCGGTCGATGTTGAACCCGCGGAAGTTGATCACCGCACGGTCCGAGGCGCGGATCTCCATCCGCCCGCCGTCCCGCTTAAAACTCGCCTTTCCGTGCGCCACCGACTCCCCCTGAGGCAGAGCCATCGCCCGTTGCCCGCCGATGGTAGCCAAAAGGGTCGCTATCGAAGTCGCTAGATACTGGTGTGCCTTCATATAAAAAACGCGTGCTCTGCGGTTTGAAAAACGTCGCGCAGCCCTCCCGGGCCAACGCCCGGCACACCTGCGCTTTGCCATGCCCTGCCGCCGCCACCCGGGGGCGCAGCGTGCGCATTCCGGCGGCCGAACCCCTCAGGCGGGCGCTCACCGTCCGCACTTCCAGCAGCGAAAAACCCGGCTCGAAACGCGGCACGCTCCCAAAAGCATCCGAGTCGATCCGGAGCCGCGCCATGATCGGATGAATTTTTCGGCGGACGATGCACGGTTCATGAATGCGCGCCACCTCCTCCGAGTTAGCAAAGAATGTGTTGGCCCCCGAAACTCGGCCGAAGTGGCCAAGGCAGGCGCAACCGACAACCGGGGGCCGCGCACGAACAGCCCTGGGAACATCAATGCACAGGCAGGGCCTGCATCGTGCGCCTCATTCGACTCGCCCCAAGGACTCCTCGAATTGCGCGCGCGATGCAGGCTGAATAGCCTCTGCTCCCGGTGGCGACTGATCAGTCAACGACTTCAGCCCTTCCGGCGGGACGGACAATCACCCGACGATCCGCCGTTTGCCGCAGGGCCCATCCGCCCGCGGCAAAAACACCGCCGGGCAGACAGCTTACCGGCGGCTCATTGAACGATGGGCTGGTCGGTGATGAAAACCGGACCATCGGAGCCAAAGATTGTCAGCTGGGCGGAATTGACGACTCCGACAGTGCCACTTTCGCGGTCCCGAACGCTGAGCCGCCACGTGCCCTTCGCGCTTTCACCCCAGTTGCGCACGGTCATGAAGGTCCATTTGTAGTCATCGCCATCGTCTCCGTGTTTCTCAGCCAAGCGGCTGACGGTGCCAGAGGGCGAGGTCAGCAGCACCTCCAGCTGGCCGCGGTTTTTGTGGCTGATGTCCACGGTCACCGTGACATGCTCGACGCGAAGGATGGCGCCCGTGGAAAACTCCGAGGTGACACCGGTGGCGTTGTTATCGGGCACCGCCAGGTTCAACCGTGGCTTGTTCAGGGCGATGCTCCTCTGCGTTCCGAGATTCGTCCAGACTCTGGCCCGGTTCACGGCGGCTCCGGCATTAACCAGGCCCGCGCCAAAGTTGTGGTTGAACTGCTGGCCGGCGCCATTGCGGATCCAGTCGGAATCCAACGGGCTGTTCTTGGTCGCGGTTCTCATTAGGATCTCCTGCACATCGCGCCAGCCCAGATTGGGATTCGCCCCGAGCACAAGTGCGACCACGCCCGCGACGAGCGGAGATGCGGACGACGTGCCGCCCATGATTCTTGTGTAGCTGGCGTTGGGGAGATCGTAGTTTGCGGGGTAGCCCCAAGAGGGCGCTACGTCATTGGCGACTCCTTCGGCGTTGAATCCCGGTTCTCCGACAAGGTCGGTGGTTGCGATCCCCTGCCTGACCGGGCCGTACGAACCAGTGTCCGAGGGAGCGGTGACAACGAGGCTGGCACCCGGCTCGCTGTAGTCGGAGACCCTCCCGAGATCGTCCATGGCTGCAACTCCGATTGTGTAGATGGAATTCACATACCCGTCGTAGTTCGAGTTGTCCCGATTCCCTCGTCCGTTCCCGCCAGCCCACACGAAGATGGTTCCTTTTCCGCCGCGTCCGGTTGTCGCGGCACTTTTCAGAGCTGCGGCAGCCAAGGGCCCCGGCCCCTCCAGGGTGACGCCGTCGTCGTATGGGCCCCAGCTGTTGCTTTTGATCTGGATGACCTCCTGCCTGTGCAGGAACGCCTCAGCTTCCTGTAGGTCCGTCTGGTTTTCGGAAAGGAGCCGCAGCCCGACAAGCCGAGCAAAAGGCGCGACGCCGCTGACGCCAAAACCGTTGCCCCCACGCGCCGCAGCCACTCCGGCGCAGGCGGTTCCGTGATCATCCCACCACAGCTCTCCATCCCACTCTTGCAGCTCAGGGCTGGGGTCGGTGTCTCCCCCGACCCAGTCGTAGTTGTACTGGAAATCAACATTCGGGAAGAGATCAGGGTGACGAGTCTGAAGGCCATCATCCACGATGCCAATCCGCACACCCGCCCCCCTGTAGGTGTTCCAGGTGTCGATGACGTTGACGTCCATTTTGGCGAGGCCACCGTTTTGCCCCGTGTTCCTGAGATGCCATTGCGAGGAAAAGTACTGGTCGTTCGGCACCCAACGTTTGTTTGCCCGGCGCGCGAGGAGGGGGTTCGCGGAGACGACCCCCGCCTGCCCCCGAAGGACCTCGGTGATCTTTAAACAGTCCACCGCTTTGCCCGCGCGGAGGATGTGGGTGTTGGCTGCGGCGGGAGCGGGAGCTCCGTATTCCGCGCCAACCGCTGAGGCAAGAGCCACGACATCCGTGCCGGGCTGGACTTCAACCACGATGCCTTTGGTGACAATTCGGCGGGTGAACGCATTCCGGACGGCCCCTTTTTCGTAGAGGACGAGGGTCGGCTCCTCGCCCGTGGGTGCGGTTCTGGAGCGCGCCTGGGCCGCGCCGGCCTTGATGCTCGAGTCCGCTGCGCCTGATCGGATGCGCGTCTTTCCTTTGGAGTCGATCGAGGCATTTTGGTCAGCGGCGACCACGAATTGCCGCTGTCGTCCGCCGTCCTCCAGGAGGAATGCATCCTGGCTTTGTTGGGCTGAAGCCGCGTGAAGACCGACAGTGAGAAGGAAGGTGAGCGGGGTGTTGTTTTTCATGGGAGGTTGGTGCTGGGCGCGATCTCATCGGGAGATCGGGACTTTTTCGGATGACGGATTGACCCGCGTTCTTAGCAAACGAACTTTCAATTTTTGTGCCCCCCTTGGCGCACACAGGTCATGCGAGCCCGTCCAACTCTTGAGCCTCTCTCGCGTCGGATCGCCGCACGCCTTGGTGGAATCAGCGACTCCGGGGAAACCGCGAAAGGTTCCCCCGACATGCACCCAACATTCCAACCGCGAGCCTCCTGACCGGCCTCGCGTCCCTTGCTGAGGTTCAAGAGGACAAGTTGCGTGGTCTTTTGATCCGCAGACTCCGAGATTAAAGGCGTGGAGTCATTTCACGCGGAGTCCTGGAAAGCGCAAAGGGCTTGAGGGAGTGGCAGCGTGATTTGGTCGAGTGGGTGCCAAATCTGGCACGCTGCGAGACTTGGTTTACATCAGGCTGCTTCGATTTCGGAGCGCTCAACGGTGAACTTCCAGCGGATGGTCTGAGGAACCCATTGTGCCCAGTGATGACAGACGGTTCAGGAGCAACACATGTGAACTGCCTTAAACCACCATGGACACCCTCATGGCCTCGGGCGTCTGGCTTCCTCGTCGATGCGCGTGCGGGATTTCTGGGACTGTGGAATCGCGTGATTGAGAGCGCCGGACGACTCCACCGGGCTCATTTTAGCGCTCCGGAGGAACAAGAAGCGGCGAACCTCCGCTGCTCGACTGTCGCCGAGGTCCTAAGCTCACGGTCCTGGTCGGCGCCCGCCCTCGCTCAGTCGGCGCATGAGCCGGAGATGCGCACCGGCTGCCTTCGTGAAATCCCGCCCGGCAAATGTCCCCATGGGGTTCCACGCTCCGCAGCTCCCGGCCCCACCCTTGCGCCGACCGCTGAGTGCGGCGATCGCGCCGGGCCGGACTCGGCATAACCTCTGGCAGACGAGTTCCCGCCGGGGGCCTGCGGGAACCTCAAAGAAAGAGGGAGAAATCCTCTGGCCGTGCGAGGGGGACGCACTCACGATGGAGGGATGTCTTTACCTCTGAACAACTCCCAAAAACGGGATCTCAAAGCCCGGGCCCAACTTCTCGAGCCGGTGCTCAAGCTGGGACACGGCGGCGTGAGCCCCGGTTTTTTGAAGAGCCTCGATGAGGCGCTCACCCAGCACGGGCTGGTGAAAATCAAGTTCAGCGACTTCAAGGAGGAGAAAAAGACGCTGGCCCCGCAAATCGCCGAGCAGAGCGGCAGCGAACTCATCATGCGGGTGGGCAATGTGGCGGTTTATTACCGCCCTAAACCCGACGCCTAAAACCCGGGGATTCCCCGGCCAACCCACGCCAGGCCGGTCAGGAAACCCGACAGCGCTGGCCCGGGCGCCGAGGTTTGAAGCGGAGGGCCAAGAGGTTGCGACCGGCAGCTTCCCGGCTCCTCTGGGTGAACGCCCAAGCGCGCCAGGGGCGGCGCCGATGGGAGAGAGGAAGGGGTGCGATAGAAGTGGCGTTACCCGCCTCCAGAGCTTACAAGCCGCGATGCAAAAGAAACTTTTCAGCGAGCTCGCTCTTTCGCCCGAGCTGCTCAAAGCCGTCGCCCGTATGGGGTTCGAAGAGGCTTCCCCCATTCAATCCGAAGCCATTCCCGTGATTCTCGGCGGGGCGGACATGGTGGGCCAGTCCCAGACGGGGTCGGGCAAAACGGCGGCTTTCGCCATCCCGGCCATCGAGAAAGTGGACGCCTCCATCAAGGCGCCCCAGGTGCTGGTGCTCTGCCCCACCCGCGAACTCGCCGTCCAGGTTGCCGAGGAGGTTTCCAAGCTGGCACTTTTCAAACGCGGCATCCGCGAACTGCCCATCTACGGGGGGCAATCCTATGAGCGCCAGTTCCGCGGGCTCCAGGCCGGGGCCCAGATCATCATCGGCACCCCAGGCCGGGTGATGGATCACTTGGAGCGCGGCACACTCCAGATGGACCAGATCCGCATGGTCATCCTCGATGAAGCCGACCGGATGCTGGACATGGGGTTTGTGGACGACATCCGCAAGGTCCTCAGCCAGGCGCCGCCGGAGCGGCAGACGATCTTTTTCTCCGCGACCGTGCCCGCCCCCATTGCGCAGCTCATCAAGAGTTTCACCCGCAACCCGGTGACGGTGAAGATCCAGGCGGAGACGCTCACGGTGCCGCAGATTGAGCAGGTGTACTATGAAGTGGACCGGCGCAACAAAGTGGAGGTGCTCTGCCGGCTCATCGACCTCAACGACATCACGTGCGGCATTATTTTCTGCGCCACCAAGATGATGGTGGATGAACTCGTGGAACACCTCATCGCCCGGGGCTACTCGGCCGACAAACTCCATGGCGACATCACCCAGGCCATGCGCGAACGGGTCATGGCCAAGTTCCGCAAACGCGGGTTCGAGTTCCTGGTGGCCACCGACGTCGCCGCCCGCGGCCTCGACGTGGACGACATCGAGGTCGTGTTCAACTACGACCTGCCCCACGACGGCGAGGATTACGTCCACCGCATCGGCCGCACCGGGCGCGCCGGGCGCTCCGGCCGGGCCATCACATTCGTGGCCGGACGCGAGATCTACAAACTCCAGCACATCCAGCGCTTCACCCAGAGCCGCATTCGGAGGGAGCGCGTGCCCTCGGCGGAGGAGGTGGAGGAAAAACGCCGCAACATTTTCCATGAAGCCCTCCGGGAAACCCTGGAGAAGGGCGAGTTCAAGCGGCACGACGACCTCATCGACCGGCTCCTGGAGCAGGGCCACTCGGCCACGGACATCGCCTCGGCGCTGATCCATCTCCTGGGCGACGAGAAATCCAGCCGCCCCGGGCAGACCGGGCCGGAGCCGACGCCCCAGGCCGAACCGCGTTCGTTCGAGCCGCGCACCCACTCCAAGTATGACGCGCGCCCCCCGCGGGAACCCCGCGCGGAATCGCGCCCCCCGTCGGAATTCGCGGAACCGCGTCCCCGCCGGGAGCCAGTCCGGCCCCGGGCAGCGGCGGGCAGGAGCCGCGCGGAAGCCGGCGCCCCCCCGGAGCACATCTCGCATGAAAAAGGCATGGTGCGCCTGACCCTGAACCTGGGCCGGGACCAGAACGTGCAGCCCGGCGACATCGTCGGCGTCATCGCGGGCGTGGCCCGGATCCCGAAGGAAGCGATCGGCGCGATTCGGCTGCAGGCCCGGCAATCACTGGTGGACATCGCTGGGGAACACCGCGCGCTCGTGCTCAAGAAGCTCAACGGGATCAAATTCAAAGGCCACACACTGAGCGTGCAGGAGGCCAAGAACGCCTGAGCCGCTGGGGCGGCCACGGATTTTTGATGACTGGCGACTTGGCAAGACGCGCAACCCGGATTCAGCTGGAGGAAACCCTCCCCACCGTCCATGCCCCCGCCCCCACCCAGAAGTTTTGAGCCCGAGGAACTACCGGCTCTCGCCCGGAACGTGATCCGCAACGCGAGGTTCCCCCAGCTGGCCACCGTCGATGGAGATCAGCCCCGGGTTCGCCCGGTTTCCCCCGTGCGCGTGGACGGATTCACCGTCTACGTGGCCAATCTCAGGCGATACCACAAAACCGGGGAAATCGCCGCCAATCCCAAGGTGGAACTCAACTATCTCGACGACGCACACGACCAGGTGCGGATCACCGGGGTTGCGGAGGAAGTGCGGGACCCGGCGGTGCTGAAGGAGATTTGGGAGGGCAACCCGCTGCTCCGCAAATATCTGGGCTCCCCCGACAACCCGGACCTGATCATCTACCGGATCCGCCCTGAGCGGGTGCGGTTCATGCGGGAATGGGCGCTGGATTACTTTGAAGTGCCATGCACTGAGGGGTAAACCAGCGTCGGCTGCCCGCTTTTCGCCCAGTTTTCAAACCCATGAAAAACGAAGTCGTCGATACCCATCAAAAGGCTCTCCGGATCAATCTCGACTCGCGCTGGTACGGCACCTTCGCGGAAATCGGCGCGGGGCAGGAGGTCGTGCGCTGGTTTTTCCGGGTGGGCGGCGCGGCGGGGACGATCGCCAAGAGCATGTCGGCCTATGACATGACGGTGAGCGACGCGATTTACGGTCCCACGGACCGATACGTGTCGCGGCGCCGGCTCCAGGCGATGTTGGACCTGGAATTCCAGCTCAACCTGGACCGGCTCCAGGCGCAGCGCGGGGATGGCACGGCCTTTTTCGCGTTTGCCGACACGGTGACGGCGCGCAGTTACAAGGGCAACAACGAGTGCCACGGTTGGATGGGCGTCAAGTTCCAGGCGCATCCCCACGACGAACCCAGCCAGATCATCCTGCACGTGCGAATGCTGGATGCGGAAGCCGCGCTCCAGCAGGAGGCCCTGGGAATGGTGGGGGTGAACCTGCTTTACGGCGCGTTTTTCCGGCACCACGAACCCGAGGCCCTGCTCGAGTCTCTGCTGGACCGCCTGACCACGGGGCGCATCGAGATCGACATGATCGAGTTCAGCGGGATCGAGTTCCGTTACGTGGACAACCGGCTCATGAGCCTCAAACTCGTGCAACTGGGGCTCACCGGCGCCGCGATGTTCGGGGTGAACCGCGAGGTGCTTCAGCCCAGCGAGGTGTTTTATCGGCACGCCGTGCTCGTGGCCCGGGGAAGTTTCCGGCCCGTGACCACCGTCAACATCGACATGGTCCGGTCGGCCTATGAAAAGTTCTGCGCCGCCCCCCAGGTGCACGGCAAACCCGTCGTGCAAATCATGGAAATCACGATGAGCAACCTGCTCGCCACAGGCTCGGTGGATCGCCGCGATTTCCTGGCGCGCGCCGATCTGCTCTCCGAGTGCGGGATGACGGTGCTCGTGTCCGACTATTCCGAGTATTACCGCCTCGCCGGGTATCTGGCCCGGCACACCCAGGAACGCATCGGGATCGTCATGGGGGCGGCCAGCCTGATCGAACTCTTTGACGAAAAATACTACACCCAGCTGCCGGGCGGCATCCTGGAGTCCTTCGGGCGCCTCTTCAACAACGATTTGAAGCTCTACGTTTATCCGCTCCAGGACGCCAAAACAAAGGCCCTGACCACGGTGGAGAACGTGCCGGTGGCCCAGGAACTTCAGCCTCTTTACCGGTATCTGGCCGACCGAGGCAGCTTTGTGCAGCTCGACAATTACCGGCCCGAGTGCCTGGGCGTGTTCTCCCGCGACGTCCTCAAGCGGATCGGCTCGGGCGACACCTCCTGGGAGCCCATGGTGCCGCCGGAAGTGGCCGAGCTGATCAAAAAACGCGGGTTTTTCGGCTATACTAAGAACCAGCCCATCTAGAGGGTCTCCACCGTAACTCTAATCACATGAAATTCAGGACCCTCCTCACCACTCTGTGTTCCTTCCTCGGCCTGACCCTTGGAGCCCAGGCCGCAACGCTGGAAGTCGGCTCACCCGCCCCGGACATCACCGCGGTGGATCAAGACGGCAAAAGCGTGTCATTTAAGGCCGTCTACGAAAAAGGCCCGACGCTCGTTTATTTCTATCCCAAAGCCGACACGCCGGGCTGCACCAAACAGGCCTGCAGCCTGCGCGACGACTGGTCCGAGATCAAAGCCAAGGGCATCCAGGTGCTCGGGGTGAGCGGCGACAAACCCGACTCCCAAAAGGCGTTCCAGGACAAATACAAACTCCCGTTCACGCTGGTCGCCGATCACGACAGCAAAGTCGCCGACGCCTTCGGGGTGCCGCACCTCGGCGGGTTCTCCAAACGCCAGTCGTTCCTCATCAAGGATTCCAAGGTGGTTTGGGTCATGCCCGCCGCATCCACGGCCACCCATTCCAAGGATGTGCTCGCCGCTTACGAAAAACTCGGCAAGTAACCGCCACGGATCCCGGTTCATTTAGAAAAAAAGACGCGTTCCCTTCCCCGGGAGCGCGTTTTTTGTTTCAGCCTGCAAACCGACTCTCGCAGTGAACGACGCTGCGTGTCCCCCGCATGAACGTTCCGGGATTTACAGAAGAATCTCCGCGATCTCCGCGACTCCGCGTGAAACAAGTCTCTCTCCCTGCCCACTCCGAGCTCGGGTTCAGCGGTCGGAGGCCTCTCCGAGCGAGCCTAACACAGCGCCCAAAATCTCGATCCCGCGCACCAGCTCCTCTTCGCTGGCCTTGGCGCAGTTGAGCCGCACACAGCTCTGAGCCGCGGGCTCGGAGAAAAAGACGTCCCCGCCCGCGAACGCCACGTTTTCCCGGCGCGCCAAAACCCGGGCCTGAGCGAAATCGATCCGCTGGGGCAGACGCACCCAGAGCATGTAACCGCCCGTGGGCGCATCCACGCGGCTGCCTTGCGGGAAACTGCGGGCCACGGCGTCGAGAGCCAGCGTTCGGCGCCGCGCATTGCGCTGCCGCAAACCGGCCAGGTGGGGATCCAGCGCCCCCTGGGCGAGAAACTCCCGGAGCACCACCTCGGTGGGCACCGCGCTATGGAGATCCTGCTGGGTTTTGCGCGCGGTCGCCTGGTCAAACAGGGTGCCCGGCACACAGACACCAACGCGCAGACCCGGCGCCACCGATTTCGAGAAACTCGACACGTACGACACCGTCTCCCCTCCCACGTCGAACGCCAACAACGGCTTAGGCGCCCCGCCGTCCTCGAGTTCGCCGTAAATGTCGTCCTCAATAATCCGCACCCCGAGTCGGCGACAGATTTCCACGAGCCGCCCGCGGGCAGCCTCGGAGAGGGTCGCGCCGGAGGGATTGGAAAGCGAGCTGCACACCACCAGACAGCGGGGCCGCCAGCGCGCGAGCGACTCCTCGGCGGCGTCCAAATCGATGCCCCCCGCGTCTCTCACCGCCAGGGGCAGGATCCGCGCCCCTGCCTCGCTGAGGATTTCCAAAAGGCCGTAATAGGCGGGCGCCTCGCACGCCACGACATCCCCCGGACGGACTAGGACCGAAAGCAGCACCGACAGCCCCTGGGTGCATCCCGTGGTGGTGAAAAGCTCCGGCCCGCGCACGGACGCGCCCCGGCTGCGGAGGCGATCGGCCAGGAGTTCCCGCAGCGGGTGATCGCCCTCGGGATGATGATAGGCGAACAGGCGGGAGCCCTCCTTGGAAACCGCGTTTTGCAGCGCCTGCGTCAGCGCCGCCGTGGGCAGCGCATCGAGCCCGGGAATTCCCGCAGCGAGGTTGATCAACCCGGGTTCATCCGCCTGACGCATGAAATCCACCAAACGCGCGGAGGCTTTGAAGAGAAACGGCTCGGTCATGGCGTCCTGTAGCAGAGCCGGAAGCGCCATGCAAAGACGCAGCCCGAGCGAACCCAGAACGCACAGATCCGCTTCCCTACGCCCACGGCGTTCCCGGCCTCCAGCCCAGGGTTGCGGTCGCAAGAACGCTACCCTGGGACCATGTCCCGCGAAACAATTCAACCCCAACGGGGTTGCGCCTCATACGCCGTTCTCCCATCCGTCCCGGCCGGAACCGCTTTGCGGTTCAATCGCTACTCCACCCATTCCCAGGGTAGGCCTCAGTCCATTCGGCCAACCCTGGGCTGGAGGCCGTAAGCCCTTCGGGCTTGGGGGCCGAGCACCCGTCCTCAGCATTCCTCGCCAAACGCATTCCTCGCCAAACGCATTCCTCGCCAAACGCCGAAGGCATTCCGCCCTTCAGCCCGGCCGCTTCCCTACGCCCACGGCGTTCCCGGCCTCCAGCCCAGGGTTGCGGTCGCGAGACCGCTACCCTGGGACCATGTCCCGCGAAACGATTCAACCCCAACGGGGTTGCGCCTCATACGCCTTTCTCCCATCCGTCACGGCCGGAACCGCTTTGCGGTTCAATCGGCTCTCCACCCATTCCCCGGGGTAGGCCTCATTCCATTCGGCCAATCTCGGGCTGGAGGCCGCGAGCACTTCGGGCTGGGTTCCGACCACCCATCCATCCCCGGACCCGATTGGAAGGAAACACTCAATCCCCAATAAAACGACGATCCGCACGTTTCCGTTTCACTCATGCCACAATCTCTCTCCGCCGTTTATCTGCACGCGGTTTTCTCAACCAAAGAACGCCGTCCATTTCTACGGAATCCGGGACTCCGCGCCTCGTTGCACGACTATCTGGGTGGAATTTCCAAAAACCTCCAATGTGCGCCACTGAGGATAGGGGGCGTGGAGGATCATGTGCACATTCTCGCCCGGCTCGGCCGAACGATCACCCAAAGCGAGTGGGTCAAGGAACTGAAACGCGGATCAAATCTTTGGCTCAAAGAACAAACTGCCCCGCCAACACCCCCGGATCGGCCAAGCGCGCCCTTGTCTCAGTTCGCGTGGCAAAATGGCTATGCGTGTTTCTCGGTCAGCGTTTCCAATCTCCCGTCAGTTGCAGCCTACATCGACGCGCAGGCCGAGCATCATCGCAAAACCACCTTCCAAGCGGAATTACGGGCACTGTTGAAAAAGCACGGCGAGACTTGGGACGAAAAACACCTCTGGGACTAGCACACATGACCGATCTCCCCCACCATCACTCTATCTGAGACTGGACTAGTCCAAGCACGAGCAGTCGACGCACTGACGAAGGAGCAAAGACACAAGGAACGCACAAATAGTGCGTGTGGAAAGCGGCACAAGGGCATGGCCGGTTACCGCCGTGTGCATAAAAAACCTCCCCCCCTCCTCTCTCTTGAAAGGCCTACGCCAAAGCCGACATGAGCAGCGCGTCGCGGCATCCAGCTCGCTTGTCCCCAGCAGCACCCCCTATGGGTTTTGCGCGGGTGCTCCCCGGGTGCTCGCACATCAAAGCGGAAACCAGACGCCGTGAGGACATGGGCACATTCACATATCCTTCAGAAAATTTGCGCGTTTTTCAGACGGATTGAGGGGCCCTTGAGCTCCATTAAATCCGCGCACGTCAAAGGCATGCTAACATTTTAGCACAAACATCTTCCACGGCCGCGCCTCACATGCTAAGGATTTAGCATGCATGAGAATTCCGCTCCCAACTTCAGTCGGCGTGAACGGCAGATCATGGACATCATCTTCGCCAGCGGCGAAGCCACTGCGGCTGAGGTTGCGGCCGCGCTGCCCGATCCACCCAGCTACTCCGCCGTGCGTGCCCTGCTGCGCATCCTCGAGGAAAAGGGGCACCTCAAGCACCGCGAGGACGGACCACGCTACATCTTCGCGCCCACCGAACGGCACGAGAAAGCGAGCAGCTCCGCACTCCGCCGCGTGTTGGAGACGTTCTTCGCCGGTTCGCTCTCCAACGCGGTGGCCGCCCTCGTCGACGGGGATGCTGGAAAACTCTCAGCCGAGGAACTCAAGCGCCTCGAAGCGATCGTCAAAACCGCCACGTCGAAATCCAAGTAACACTCCATGAACCCCGAAATCGTTGCCCCCTTTCTCCTTGAGTTCCTCGCAAAGAGCGCCTTTGTCCTCGCAGCTGCGGCGCTGATTGATCGCACCTGGCTCCGCGCCTCGGCTGCGCAGCGCCACCTCGTGTGGTGCGCTGCGTTCGCGACCGTGCTGCTCCTCCCGATCACCCGGTGGCACGCGCCTCGGTGGCCCGTTCCACTGCAGCGCGTGACGTTGGAGCTTCCCCCCCAGGCGCGCACGGATCTCCCGCCGATCGAATCCGGCACCGTGCCGGGCACGCTAGCCTCCGCAGTGCCCGCGCCATCCCGCTGGCGCTGGCCGGATTGGAAACAGTCAATCGTCATCTCGTGGTCGGCAGGCGTGGGGCTGCTCCTCGCCGCGCGGCTGCTCGGCAGCTTGCGCTTGGTCTGGCTGCGAAGGATGACGCACCCGCTCACGGATGCGCGCACCCAGCGGACGGCGGCAGAGATTTTCACCGCACTCGGGATCCGCCGAGCGGTCGATCTGCGCGTCTCTTCAATGGGCGGCGTGCCGCTCACCTGGGGAACTCTCCATCCAGTGCTCATGCTGCCCGCCAATGCCCTTGCGTGGAGCGATGTCCGACTCGCGGCCGCGTTACGTCACGAGGCCGGGCACATCGCCCGCGGCGATCACTTCACGCGCTCCATCGCGCAACTCGCCTGTGCTCTTTACTG